>JBDTNU010000087.1:0-11718 GCA_039933535.1 Caldimonas sp.
CCAACGAAAGCCTCATCTCCATCGAGAAGGCGCGGCGGGTGCTGGGGTATCGGCCGCAGCACGACTGGAAGGGCTGACGAGCGGACGGTCCTCCGACTCGAGGTGGCCACGACCCACCGATCCAGAATGGTTCAGCAATGATCCACGGTTGCCGCTTCCAGGCGAGGCGAGGCTGCACCGCTTGGCCAGCTTGTTCCACATGGGCATCGCATAACCGGCCGTTCAGCACGTTACGCAGAAGATCGGGCGGCCCCGCCAGAATTCGTTGTGGCTTCGGCGCTCATACTTGCATCGTCTTCGCCGATCCGCCCAGCCGAGGCGGCCAGTGTCGAAAGGTCGCGCACCTGTTCGCGTGACGATCCCGCGCGTTGATCGCGCCTTCGCGGCATCCCGTTGCCCCTGTCAGGAGCCAATGGGACATGAAGGCCAAACGCACTTCTCCTGCTCTTTTCGCCAGCGGCAAGGCCCGCAGCGGCATCGTCGGGTTCGACGAAATGACCGGCGGCGGGCTGCCCAGCGGCCGTACCTCTCTGGTGGTCGGGGGCCCGGGCGCCGGCAAGACCATCTTCGCGCTGCAATTTCTCGTTCACGGCGTAAAAGCGGAATCGGAGCCCGGAATCTTCGTGGCGTTCGAGGAGACGGCCAGCCGCATCAAGAAGAACATCGAGGGCTTCAGCTGGGGGCTCGGCCACATCGCGGCGGACAAGCTCGTCTTCGTCGATGCCCAGCCGGAACCCGACCTCGTTCAGTCGGGCAACTTCGACATCAGCGGCCTGTTGGCCATCCTCGAAGTCCAAGCCAAGGCGATCGGTGCCAGGCGCATCGTCTTCGACGCGCTCGACATGATCCTCATGCTTCTCCCGGACGCTGCCTCGCAACGGCGCGAGGTCTACCGACTGCATGACTGGCTCATCGCCCATGGCCTTACAGGTCTCATCACCGCCAAGGCGGGCGTCGATGGCAGGAGCGCGGATAGTCCGCAGCCGTTCGGCTACATGCAGTTCATGGTCGACTGCGCCGTGTTGCTCGATCACCGGGTGGTTCAAGGCGTCTCGCAGCGCAACCTGCGTGTGCAGAAATATCGCGGGTCGAGTTTCGAAGAAAACGAATCGCCCTTCGTCATCAGCAAGAACGGCTTCGATGTCGCCATCTCGCGCACTCTGGGCGCAGTCGATGCCCCGGTCAGCGCCGAGCGGGTGAGCACGGGCGTCGAGCGGCTCGACACCATGTTGGGCGGCGGCTATTTCCGCGCCGCCACGGTGCTCATTACCGGTTTTCCCGGCACTGCCAAGACGACGCTGAGCGGGGCCTTTGCCGAAGCGGCGTGCAAACGAAAGGAGCGAACGCTCTTCGTCAGCTTCGACTCCGACGGCGCCGAAATCATTCGCAACCTTTTATCGGTCGGCATCAAGCTCGCGCCGCACGCCAAGAGCGGGGTGTTGCGCATGATTTCGGCCCGAACGATCACCGGCAGCGCGGAGACATTCCTGGTGCGCATCAAGGCGCTTGCCAACGAGCACAAGGCGCGTTGTGTCGTCATCGATCCAGTGTCCATGCTCTCGAAGACGGGCAAGAACGAGCTGACGGCGCACGGTGTCGCCGAGCGCCTGATCGATTGGTCGAAGTCGGCGGGGATCACGATGGTCTGCACGAGCTTGCTCGACGAAATGTCGAGCCAGACCGAAAGCAGCTCGGGCACACAGGTGTCGACCCTCGCCGACACCTGGATCCACCTCAACTATCTCGTGCAGGCGGGCGAGCGCAACCGCGGCATCGCGATCATCAAGTCGCGCGGCACGGCCCATTCGAACCAGGTCCGCGAGCTTCTCCTGAGCAATACCGGGGTGACGCTGGCCGATGTCTACAGCGCCGGCGGCGAAGTGCTGATGGGCGCGATGCGGTGGGAAAAGGAGAGCGCGGAGCGACTGTCCACCGAGATCGCAGAGGTCGCGCGCACCCTGAAAGGCGTGACGCTCGATGCTCAGGAAGCCGAACTTGTCGTACGCATGAAGGCGCTGCAGACCGAGCTGGTCGCCAAGCAGGTCGAAAAGACCTTGCTTACGCGCACCACCGAAAGCCGCAAGAAGGAGCTTTCGCGCGGACGCAGCCGCAATCGCGAGTTGCGAGGCGCCGACGACTCCAACGCGTCGCAGAAATGAACCAGCCATGAACGCGCCGGTCCACTACAAGTTTTGCCTCTACGTCGCTGGCGACGCGGAAAACTCGCGGGTGGCCATTGCGAACCTGCGCGACATCTGCGAGCGGTTTTTGTCCGCGCGACACCAGGTCGAGCTGATCGACGTGCTGCGCGAGCCGATGCGCGCGCTCGCCGACGGGGTCTTCATGACGCCGATGCTGGTCAAGCTGACGCCATCGCCCGTGCGCAAGATCGTCGGCTCGCTCAGCAATCGCGCGACGGTGCTTCAAGCGCTCGATCTGCCCGCGCTGGTCGCATGAGCGTCGCCCGCGTCGTCGGCGATGGCGGCAGCGAAGAAATCTCGGCGTTGATCGAGGAGCTGAGCACCGCCGAAGAACGCCTCGAACTTCTTACCGGCGGCGAGGTCGACGCCGTCCTGACGCGCGACGGCCGCACCTTCATGCTGCAGCGCTCGCAGGCGCTGATGCGCCAGCACGAGGCGATCCGGCAAGCGGCCATCCTCGACGCGCTTCCGGCCTGTGTCGCCCTTCTCGATGCGCACGCCACGATCACTTCGGTCAATGCGGCCTGGCGTCGGTTCGCCAGCGAGAACAAGGGGATCGAAGCGGCCTGTGGCGTCGGCGCCAACTATCTCGAAGCCTGCGATCGTGCGCAAGGCGAGGACGCCGCGCTGGGTCGCGACGTCGCGGCCGGAATGCGCGCCGTGTTGCGGGGCGACCTGCCGTCATATTCCGTCGAATACGCATGCCATGCGCCGCTCGTGGAACGCTGGTTCCTGCTCATGATTTCTCCACTCGTCGGCCGGCCGCTCTCGGGCGCGGTAGTGACGCACTTCGACATCACGGAGCGAACCCGGGCCCGGCATGCCCTGCTGCGATCGAGCGGGCTGCTCAACGCGGTGATTGCCGGCACGCCCGACCACGTCTTCGTGAAGGACGTCGAGGGCCGCTATCTTCTATGCAACGAGGCCCTGGCGCAGATCCTAGGGCGCAGCATCGACGAGGTGATCGGTAAGACATTTGCCGAGCTGATGGTCGGCCGAGCCATCCTCAGTCGCGAGGACGCGGACCGGGGGGCCGAGAGCGACCACCTCGTTATCTCGACCGGTCGATTGGTGTCGACCGAAGCCGCGCTGACCGGGCCAGCTGGCCCCCGCATCTACCTCGCCACCAAAGCGCCGTACAAGAACGAGCACGGCGAGACGATTGGCGTGATCGGGATCAGCCGCGACATCAGCGAGCGCAAGGAAGCCGAGCGCAGGCTTCGAGAGAGTCAGTCCTTGCTCAGCATGGCCAGCAGGTTGACCCTGGTCGGCTCGTGGTACTTCGACATTCCAGCGAGCAAGGTCTTCTGGTCCGACGCCCTGGCCCTGATGCACGACGAGGAGCCGGGATTCACGCCGACGGTCGATCAGATGATCGCCTACTACACCCGGGAACATCGCGCCGCGATCGACGAAGCGGTGAGTGCCTGCGCCTCTCGGGGCACCCCCTTCGACATCGAACACGAGATCGTGACTGCCAAGGGCAGGCGCATGTGGGTCCGGGCGATTGGCGAGGCCGTGCGCGGTGACGATGGCGCGATCCGACGCGTGCAAGGCGCTCTGCAGGATGTCTCCGATCGCAAACGCGCGGAGCAGAAGACGCGCCTCCTTGCCGATCGGCTCGCCAACATTCTCGGCAGCATCACCGACGCCTTGCTGACGCTCGATCGCGACTGGCGATTCACGTTCGCGAACGCGGAGGCGCTGCGCATGCTGCGGCGGCCCAGCGACGACCTGGTCGGCAGCAACATCTGGGAGGAGCTTCCCGAGCTTGCCGGCACGGAGTTTCAGAGCGGCCTGCGCCGGGCGATGCTGGCCGCGACTGGTAGCCGCTTCGAGACGTTCTATGCGCCACTGGATGCCTGGATCGGTGTCAATTGCTTCCCGTCGAAAGCGGGTCTGTCGGTCTACTGCAGCGATATCACGCAGCAGAGGAAGGACCAGGACGCCCTGCGCGACCTCAACGCCGACCTGGAGGCGCGGGTGGCCGCACGGACGGCCGAGCTGACGCAGGCGCGCGAGGATGCCGAGCAGGCCAACCGTGCCAAGTCGGCGTTCCTGGCGGCCATGAGCCACGAGATCCGCACGCCGATGAATGGCGTGGTCGGCATGATCGACGTGCTCGAGCAAAGCCACCTCAAGGGCTCGCAGGCCAGGATCGTGCAGACGGTGCGCGAGTCGACCGATGCGCTCTTGAGCATCGTCGACGACGTGCTCGACTTCTCCAAGATCGAGGCGGGGCATTTCCACATCGACCACGAGCCGATGTCACTTCAGAACGTCGTCGGCCAGGTGCGCGACACGCTCGATCACCTGGCGACGAGCAAGGGCGTGCGCATGCAGCTCGCCACCGATGCCAGCTTGCCTGGACAGGTCCTCGGCGATGCGCAGCGACTGCGCCAGATCCTGCTGAATCTGGTCGGCAACGCCATCAAGTTCAGCGGCGTCGATGGAGGCACCGGCAGCGTCGCCCTGGAAGTCCGGCTTCTCCATCCCGGCGAAGCTCGCTGCCGGGTCGAGTTCGTCGTCGAAGACAACGGCATCGGCATGGACGAGGTCACGCTCGCGCGTCTGTTCACCCCGTTCATGCAGGCCGACGACAGCACGACCCGCCGCTTCGGCGGTACCGGCCTGGGCCTGAGCATCTCGCAGCGGCTCGCCAATCTCATGGGCGGCGCGATCGAGGTCGCCAGCCAGCCGGGGCAGGGCTCGCGCTTCACCCTGCGCATGGACTTCGACTGTTTCGAAGCGGCATTGCCGCCGCCCGCCGCCGCCGAGGACTTCACCGACTCGGGTGTCGACGGGGATTTTGGCGCCGAGGGCGCGACAACGCCGATGCCCTTGTCGGCGCTCGGCGCCAGCGAGGCCGGCCGACTGATCCTGGTGGCAGAGGACAACGAGATCAATCAGGGCGTGATCCGGCAACAGCTCGCACTGATGGGCTTTACCGCCGATATCGCGGCGAACGGCCGGCTCGCCCTCGACCTCTGGTGCAACGGCGCGCATGCGCTGCTGCTTACCGACTTGCACATGCCGGTGCTCGATGGTTTCGAGCTGGCTGCGACCATCCGCAGGAGCGAAGCGCCGGGAACACGCATACCGATCATCGCCTTGACGGCCAATGCATCGAAGGCCGAGATGGACCGCTGCAAGCAGATCGGCATGGACGCCCACATGACCAAGCCGCTGCGCCTGGGTGACCTGCACGCGATGCTCGCAAGGTGGATGCCGGCGGGCGCGCTGCCGTTGCCGTTGCGGCTCCCGAAGGCGACGCGCGTACCGACGCCAGTGTCCGTGCCGGATTTGCATCGCGCATCCGCAGTCCCGTCCGTCGACCTGTCGGTGCTGAGCTCGCTCGTCGGCTCCGACCCGGCGGTCATCGGCGAGATGCTGGCCGCGTTTCGAACGAGTGCGGCCCGTTGCGGCGAGGTCGCTCGCACCGGCGTCGGCGCGGGTGCTTGCGGGCCTGTGGCGAAAGCGGTTCACTCGTTGAAGTCGGCGGCGCGTTCGATCGGCGCGATCCGCTTGGCAGATGTCTGTGAAGAGATGGAAGTGTCGGCCGACGGCGGCCGGGCCGCCGAGCTGACCACACAGCTCGTTCGCTTCGAGCAGGAATATGCCAGCGTGTTTCGCTGTCTCGACGAGATCGCGTCGTAAGCGTCGACGCCGAAAGCAAGGCGCGCGTCGCGCTCGAATCGCCACCGCCGTCAACGCCGCGCAGGGGGGCGACGTTGTCCTAGGCAGAACCTGTCTCGATGGGTTTACAGTGCTTGGTGTCAACGGAGTATCCCCAAATGAATTCTCGCCGTCTCTTCATTCGCATGGCCGCGCTCACCGGTGCAGCCCTCCTGACCGCGCGCGAGGCGCTGGCTGACGCGCCGGTGCTCGACGAAAAGGATCCGCAGGCGGTGGCGCTCGGCTACGTGGCCGATGCGGCCCGCGTCAACAAGGCGAAGTACGCGTCCTACGCCCCGGGACAAATGTGCTCGACCTGCCAGCTCTTTCAGGGCAGCGCCGCGACCGCGCTCGCTCCGTGCCCGCTCTACGGCGGCAAGAAGGTCGCGGCCAAGGGCTGGTGCAGCGCCTACGCCAAGAAGGTCGGCTAGCAGGCCGGCCTCGCTGGCCATACACCGCCGCGAATGCGTCTTGCCTTTCCGTTCTCGGCCATCGTCGGCCAGGACGAGATGAAGCTGGCGATCCTCGTCGCCGCCGTCGACGCGACCGTGGGTGGCGTGCTCGTGTTCGGTGACCGCGGCACCGGCAAATCGACCGCGATTCGCGCGCTGGCGGCGCTGCTGCCGAAGATGCGTGCGGTCGTCGGCTGCCCCTACAGCTGCGACCCCGCGGCGGTGTCCTCGTCGTGCAGCTTCTGCGCGCGGGCCGGCGCGGCGCCGCCGTCGCGGCTCGTCCCCGTCCCCGTCGTGGATCTGCCGCTCGGCGCCACCGAGGACCGCGTGGTCGGCGCGCTCGATCTGGAGCGTGCGCTCTCGCATGGCGTCAAGGCGTTCGAGCCGGGCCTGCTGGCCCGCGCCAACCGCGGCTTCCTCTATGTCGATGAAGTGAACCTGCTTGAAGATCATCTCGTCGACCTGCTCATCGACGTCGCCGCCTCGGGCGAGAACGTGGTCGAACGCGAGGGCTTGAGCGTTCGCCACCCGGCGCGCTTCGTCCTGGTCGGCAGCGGCAATCCCGAAGAAGGCGAGCTGCGACCGCAGCTGCTCGACCGGTTCGGCCTGTCGGTCGAGGTCAGGACACCCACCGACCTTGCCTCGCGCATCGAGGTCGTCAAGCGCCGCGAGGCCTTCGAGCGCGACGGCGAGGCCTTTGTCGCGCATTGGCGCAAGGAGGACGAGCGAGTCCGGCGTCGCATCGTCGCGGCGCGCGCGCGCGTCGCCTCGGTCGTTGTTCCCGACGCCGTGCTCGAACGCGGCGCGCGCCTTTGCATGGCGCTCGGCACCGACGGACTGCGCGGCGAGCTGACGCTGATGCGTGCGGCGCGCGCCGTTGCCGCGCTCGAAGGCGACGCCGTCGTCGCCGACGTCCACCTCAAGCGCGTCGCCGCTCCCGCGCTACGCCATCGCCTGCGCCGCAACGTGCTCGACGATGCCGGCTCGACTGCTCGCGTCGAGCGGGCGGTCGCCGAGCTGTTCCCGGCCTGAGCCGCGCACCCGCGGGCCCGTGCCGAGCCCTCGAATGACGCACGTTGCCGACTCGACCGACGTCGCGCTTTCAGAGCCTGCGACCGTGGCGTGGCTTGCCGCTCGCTTGTTCGCGATCGATCCGGCGGCGCTCGGCGGCATCGTCGTGCAGTCGGCTGCCGGACCGGTGCGCGATCGCTGGCTTGCCGACCTGCGTGCGGCCCGGCCACCGGGCACGCCGTGGCGGCAGGTACCGGTTCATGTCGATGACGAGCGCCTGCTCGGCGGCATCGACCTCGCCGCGACCTTGCAGAGCGGACGGCCGGTTGCACAGCGCGGCTTGCTCGCCGAGGGCGACGGCGGGATCGTGCTGCTTGCCATGGCCGAGCGTGCCGCACCCGCCACTGTCGCCCAGGTCGCCGTGGCGCTGGATCGGGGCGAGGTCGTCTGCGCCCGCGACGGCGTCGCCCTGTGCCAGCCCGCCCGCTTCGGCGTGCTCGCGCTCGACGAGAGCGGTGAAGACGATGAGCGAGTCAGCGACGTCCTGCTCGATCGTTGCGCCTTCCACGTCGACCTGCGCGCCGTCGGCTGGCGTGAGCTCGGCGCCCTGGTCGACGGCCCCACGCAGGCTGAGCGCGAAAGCGCGCGTGCGCTCTATCCCGCCGTCATCGTCGAAGCACCGGTGGTCGAGGCGCTCTGCGCCGCGGCGCAGGCGCTCGGCGTGGCGTCGATCCGGGCTTGCGTGTTCTCGGTACGCGTGGCTCGCCTGGCCGCTACGCTGAACGGCAGGACAACCGTGTCGGACGAGGACGCTGCCCTGGCGGCTCGGCTCGTTCTCGGACCCCGCGCAACGCGGCTGCCACCCGCCGCAGCGGCCGGCGAGGAAGCGCCGGAAGCAGAAGGCGACGACCGTCCCGATGACGCACCCGACGAGCCGGACGACGGGCAGAACGACGCTTCAGCGGAGGGATCGACCGACGCCGCTGGGCCGACAGAGCCGGTCGCGGAGCCGCTCGACGACCGTGTGCTCGCCGCTGCCACCGCTGCCATTCCGGCCGGCTTGCTGGCGCGCTTGTCCGCGCTGGATGCGCGGGGTCCGCCGCGCTCGGCCGCTGGCCGTGCCGGCGCATTGCAGAAGAGCCGCAGCCGCGGCCGGCCGGCGGGGGTTCGTCGCGAGCGGCCGCACGGCGGTGCGCGCCTCGACGTGATCGCGACGCTGCGAGCCGCCGTGCCATGGCAACGGGTGCGTGGTCGCGAGAACGTCGCAACCGTG
This sequence comes from Caldimonas sp., assembly GCA_039933535.1. Taxonomy (GTDB): domain Bacteria; phylum Pseudomonadota; class Gammaproteobacteria; order Burkholderiales; family Burkholderiaceae_C; genus Schlegelella_A. Next base: position 8,613 of record JBDTNU010000087.1, read on the forward strand.
GAGGGACGCACGTCGCCGATTCGCATCCGCGCCGAAGACTTCCACGTCGGCCGTTTCAAGCAACGCGGGCGGACCACGACTGTGTTCGCGGTCGACGCTTCCGGCTCGTCCGCGCTGCATCGTCTCGCCGAGGCAAAGGGCGCGGTCGAGCTCCTGTTGGCCGAGTGCTACGTACGGCGCGACAGCGTCGCAGTGATCGGCTTTCGGGGCCGCGCCGCTGAGCTCCTGTTGCCGCCGACGCGCTCGCTGGTGCGCGCCAAGCGCTCGCTCGCCGAACTGCCGGGCGGCGGCGGCACGCCGCTGGCGGCCGGCCTCGACGCGGCATGCGAGCTCGCCGTCGCCTTGCGCCGGCGTGGCGAGACGCCTGTCGTCGTCGTGCTGAGCGATGGCCGCGCCAACGTCGCCCGCGACGGCAGCCCCGGCCGTCCTTGCGCGGAGGCAGAAGCGCGCGGCGCTGCGCGCAGGATCCGCGACGAGGGCGTCACCGCGCTCTTCATCGACACTTCGGCCCAACCGCATCCCCTGGCGCGCGACCTGGCCGCTGAGATGAACGCCCGCTACCTGCCGCTGCCGCACGCCGAGGCCGCGTCGCTTTCGGCGGCCGTGCGCGGCGCCGCGGCGCTGGGTGAACGCAGGCGCTGAGGCCCATCATGCCGCGGGGGCTGGACTGGAAGCACGACGGAGTGGCGTGGCCGAATCGCGAGTCGAGCCGTTTCGTTGACGCGGGCGGCCTGCGGTGGCACGTGCAGACGGCCGGCCAGGGTCCGGTCGTGCTGATGCTGCATGGCACCGGGGCATCGACCCACTCCTGGCGCGACCTGTTGCCGCTACTCGCCGAGCGCTTCACGGTGATCGCGCCCGACCTGCCCGGACACGGCTTCACGCCGAAGCCTCGGGGCGATGGCATGTCCCTTCCCGGCATGAGCAGGCTCGTCGCTGAGTTGCTCGGCGTTCTCGGCGTCGAACCGGCCCATGTCGTCGGCCATTCCGCAGGCGCTGCGATCGCCGCCCGGATGTACCTGGACGGTCGCCTTGCCCCAAGCTCACTGGCGAGCCTGAATGGCGCCTTCCTGCCTTTCGCTGGCTTGCTGCGCATGTTCTCGCCAGCGGCGAAATTCCTGGCGTCGACCTCGCTGGCAGCGCGCCTTGCTGCGGTTCGCGCCCGCGATCCGCGGGCTGTCGGTAGCTTGCTCGCCTCTACCGGCTCGTCGCTCGACTCGCGCGGCACGGCGCTCTACACGCAGCTCGTGCAGAACGCCGGCCACGTCGCAGGCGCGCTGGCCATGATGGCAAGCTGGGACCTCGACGGCCTGCCACTCGAATTGCATCGGATCGACGCCCCTTTCCTCCTGCTCGTCGGCGACAACGACCTGACGGTGTCGCCGAAGCAGGCCTCGCGCGTGGCGGCCCTCTTGCCACACGCGAAGGTGGAGCACCTGTCCGGCCTCGGCCATCTCGCGCACGAAGAGCGGCCGCAGTGCGTCGCCGAGCGGATCGTCGCGTTCCTGAGCGGTAACTCAGCCTGCGCCTGAGCCTTCGAGCAGCGCCGCATCGTGGCTGCGCAGATAGGTCTCGCCGTTCTCCAGCATCGCGTAGCGAAACGCCTCGGCGGCGGGGGAGAGCACCTTGGAAAGCAGGTGCACGAGGTTCCAGGTCTTGAAGATCGGCGTGCCCTCGACCTCGAGTCGCGCGATCAGGCCGCTGCGCAGCTCGAGCCCGAGGGTGTGGAGGGAAAGAAAGCTCAAGCCCAGGCCGGCCATCACCGCCTGCTTGATCGTCTCGTTGCTCGACATCTCCATCGCGATGCGGGGCGTGAAGGCGTGCGCCTCGAAGAAGTCCTCCATGGCCTTGCGCGTTCCCGAGCCCGGTTCGCGGACGATGAAGGGCAGGTCCGCGAGCCGGGCCACCGGCAGCGATTCGCGACCGAGCAGGGGATGGCCGACCGGCGCGACGAAGACCAGCGGATGCGCGGCGAAAGGCTCGCTGCGCGTCGCCATTTCCTTCGGCGGCCGGCCCATCACCGCCAGGTCGATCTCGCCTTCGTGAAGCAGCGCGAGCAGCTGCTCGCGGTTGCCGCTCACCTGCAGACGTACTTCGACATCGGGATGCTCCTGGCAGAACTGCGCCAGCAGGCGCGGCACGAAATACTTGGCGGTGCTGACCAGGCCGACGTTGAGCCGGCCGCCCTCGACCCGGCGCAGCCGCGCCATCGCGTCTTCGGCATCCTTCAGCGTCGCCAGTAGCCGCTTCGCATAGACCAGGAAATATTCGCCGGTGGTCGTCAGCGAGATGCTGCGGCCGCGCCGGTCGAAGAGGGGCAGGCCGACGCCGGCTTCGAGCTCCTTGACCTGCATGGTCACGGCCGGCGGCGTCAGGTGCAGCGCCTCGGCGGCACGAACGAAGCTCAACCTTCGCGCCACTTCCGCGAACACCCGAAGCTGCCGGAAAGTCACGTTTTTCATTCAGTGTTTATTAACCGAAGCGCAAGCAAGTTTGAATTTACCTTAAGAAAGTCCGCTTCTACATTCGATCGCTTCTGAACTCGCCGGAGCGGATCACGTGAACAAACCCGTGGAAGACGCCGTCATCACCGATGCGAAGAAGCGCTATTCGGCCGGCGTACTGCGCTACAAGCAGATGGGCTACTGGCAGCCCGACTACGAGCCGAAGGACACCGACGTCATCGCACTGTTCCGGATCACGCCCCAGGAAGGTGTCGACGAGGAGGAGTGCGCCGCCGCCGTCGCCGGCGAGTCGTCGACCGCGACCTGGACGGTGGTCTGGACCGACCGTCTTACCGCCTGCGAGCTCTATCGCGCCAAGGCGTACCGCGTGGACGCCGTGCCGAACACCGGCGTTGGCACCAAGACCGAAGCGCAGTTCTTCGCCTGGATCGCCTACGACCTCGACCTGTTCGAGCCCGGCTCGATCGCCAACCTCACTGCGTCGATCATCGGCAACGTGTTCGGATTCAAGGCTGTCAAGGCGCTGCGTCTCGAGGACATGCGCATTCCGGTCGCTTACCTCAAGACTTTCCAGGGGCCGGCGACCGGCATCGTCGTCGAGCGCGAGCGGCTCGACAAGTTCGGCCGGCCGCTGCTCGGCG
>JBDTNU010000088.1:0-11701 GCA_039933535.1 Caldimonas sp.
TGATCGTGGGTGTGCTGATCAAGCTGGGGCTGACGGTGCCGCAGGTGTTTCTCGTCGTCGGCCTGCTCAACGCGGTGGTCGCGTTCTACATCTTCATGCTGGTGCCGGAGTACCTGCTGCGCTTCGTCGCCTTCATCATGGCGCGGCTCGTCTATCGCTTCAAGGTCAGGGGCGACGAGAACATCCCGACCGAGGGCGCGGCGATCCTGGTCTGCAACCACGTCGCCTTCGTCGACCCGATGCTGCTGATGGCGGCGAGCCCGCGGCCGATCCGCTTCATCATGGATCACGAGATCTTCAAGCTACCCGTGCTCGGCTGGTTCTTCAGGCTGGCCAAGGCGATCCCGATCGCGCCGCAGAAGGTCGACGCGAAGATCTACGAGCAAGCGTTTGCGCGCGCCCGCGAAGTGCTCAACGACGGCGATCTGCTTTGCATCTTTCCCGAAGGCGGCCTCACCAGGACCGGCGAGATGGGTGAATTCAAGGCCGGCGTGATGAAGCTGCTCGAGTCGAACCCGGTGCCGGTCGTGCCGCTGGCCTTGCAGAACCTATGGGGCTCGTATTTCTCGCGCGCCGATGGCGGGCCGATGCGCAAGCCGTTCCGTCGAGGCTTCTTCAATCGCGTCAGCCTCGTTGCCGGCGACGCGGTGGCGCCGGCAGACGTCACGCCGCTCGGCCTGCACGAGCGCGTCAGTGCCTTGCTGGCCTCGAAAGCCTGAGCCGCGGCGCCGATCTCAGGCGGTGCGAAAAGCGACCGGCTCGCGATCCGGATCGACCACGCCGATCCGCTCGTACTCCGAGATCACCTGGGCGCCGAGCAGGAGCAGCGTTGCCGCGATCTCGAGACTCAGCAGGACCACGATCGCGGTCGTCAATGAGCCGTAGACGACGTTCACCTGCGAGAGCGTCGCGAAGTACCAGACGAGGACGTGGCGGGTGATTTCCCAGAGCAAGGCCGCGGTCACGCCGCCGATCAGTGCGTGGCGCATGCGCAGCCGCCCGGCAGGCATCACGAGGTACACCGACGTCAGAACGAAGACCTCGCCGGCAAAGCCGAGCAGATAGAGCAGTACACCCGACAAGCCATGCAGCGACCAGGCGCGGCCGAACAGGTCGACGCTTTCCTGCCCCACCGCTTTCAGGCTGCCCGCCACCAGCGTGACGAGCAGCAGACCGACGCCGAGCGAGAGGATGTAGCAATACGGGATCAGCGCCGAGAAGATGAAGCGGCGCTTCCGCGCGACGACACGATGCAGGAAGATCACCGACATCGCGTTCTCCAGCACGGTGAACGCGAGCGAGCTGAAGAAGATCATGGTCGCGAACAACAACCAGCCGACGTCGCCGCGGTTGTCGAGAAAGTGCGCCAGCTCGCCGACGATCGCCACCGATTGCCCGGGCACCAGCCATTCGAGGTAGCGGCCGAGCGTGCCGAGCAACTCCTGCTCGTCGATCAGGTTCGAGAGCGCGATCACCGCCAGGATCAGCAGCGGAACGATCGAGAGCAGGGCGTAGTAGGCGACGGCCCCCGCCAGCAGCAAACCCTGGTTGGCGCGAAAGGCCTTGAGCGTCGCCCAGGCGAAGCGGCCCGGATGGCGCAGCACGTACTGCGCGGGCGGGCCGATGAGCTTCTGGCTCAGGTAACGCTGCAGGGCATTGAGTGGCTTCAAGAATCCGGCGTCGAGATCTCGCGCAACGCTTCGTCGGTGTGTGCCGATTGTCGGATGGCGATGTCACCCAGCGCGACGATGCCGGTCATGATGTCTGCGATGCGGGTCATGGCGATGGATCTCGGCGGCCGGTGCGAAAGACGAGGGTAAGCGGCGCTTCGCCCGGCCGCCAGCGTGAACCACGCGACGCGCTGTCAGCGCCCGACACGGCCGGCAGTCGGCCACGTCCCACACGCGGGCTCAAATGCCGCGCTGTCGATCGCTGCGGAATTCAGAGACGAACGCGTCGAAGCGTGCTTGTTCGAGCGCTTCGCGCACCTGGCGCATCAGGTCGACGTAGAAGTGCAGGTTGTGCACGCTGGCGAGCATGGGCGCGAGCATTTCGCCGCAGCGGTCGAGGTGATGCAGGTAAGCGCGCGAGAAGCGCGCGCAGGTCGAGCAGCCACAAGTCGGATCGATCGGCGCTTCGTCCTGCTTGTAGCGGGCATTGCGAATTCGAAGGTCGCCGAAGCGGGTGAAGAGATGGCCGTTCCTGGCATTGCGCGTCGGCATGACGCAATCGAACATGTCGACGCCCGCGGCGACGCCGTCGAGCAGGTCCTCCGGCGTGCCGACGCCCATCAGGTAGCGCGGCTTGCCTTCGGGAAGCCGATGCGGCGTGTGCGCGACGATGCGCTGCATCTCCTCTTTCGGCTCGCCGACGCTGACGCCGCCGACTGCATAGCCAGGCAGGTCGAGCGCCGCGAGGGCGGCTACCGACGCTTCGCGCAAGGGCTCGAACATGCCGCCCTGGACGATGCCGAACAGCGCATTCGGGTTCTCCAGCCGGGCGAACTCGTCTTGCGAGCGCTTTGCCCAGCGCACGCTCATCTCCATCGAGCGACGCACCTCGGCCTCGGTGGCGACGCGGCCCTCTTTCTGCCAGGCCGTGCACTCGTCGAATTGCATCGCGATGTCGCTGTCGAGCACGCGCTGGATCTGCATGCTGACCTCGGGCGTGAGCAGCAGCTTGTCGCCGTTGACGGGCGACTGGAAGGCGACGCCCTCCTCGCTGACCTTCGCGTTGGCCCCGAGCGACCAGACCTGGAAACCGCCGCTGTCGGTGAGGATGGGCCGCCGCCAGGCTTCGAAGCGATGCAGGCCACCGAAGGTGCGCAGCACGTCGAGACCGGGACGCAGCCACAGGTGGAACGTGTTGCCGAGAATGATCTCGGCGCCCATCGCCTCGAGCGAGGCCGGCGCGACGCCCTTGACGCTGCCGTAGGTGCCGACCGGCATGAAGACCGGTGTCTCGACGGTGCCGCGATGGAGGGTGAGACGGCCACGCCGGGCCTGGCCCTGGGTGGCGAGAACAGTGAACGAAAGCATGCCGCGATTGTCGCGGTGGCGACCCGGCCCCCGCAGCGCGGTGCTATTCGCGCGTCAGCATCAGCAAGGTCTTGTGCCTGTCCTCGACGACAAGCAGCCGCCCGTGCGTGTCGATCGCCAGTCCGGTCGGCGCACCGAGCGGTCGCACGCCAGGCGCTGCCGTCCAGCCGCCGATCCAGAGCTGCGGCGAGCCGGACGGCTTGCCTTGCGCATCCAGCTTGAAGCTCACGACGCGATGCCCGCCGGCGCGATAGCCGTGCCACGCGACGACGAGTTGCCCTGCGAAAGGATTCTTCGCCGCGGCCGGCACAGCGATCATCTGCAAGGGCGCGGCATGCGCCGGCCAGAGCATGGCGGGCGGCTCGCTCTTCGCGCAGTCGAAACGGCCTTCATAGCCACGCGCCGGCGTGCGTGCGCCGGTGCAATACGGCCAGCCGTAGTGTGCGCCTTCGCGCAGCACGTTCAGCTCCTCGGGCGGCGCCGACTCGTCGGCATAGTCGATCGAGTTCTCGCCCTGCAGCAGCACGTTCGGACCCGGCACGAACGCGAGCGCCACGGAGTTGCGCAGTCCATGCACGTAGGGTCGCAGCGAGCGCAGGGCGAAGTCGCTGCCGCCGAGCGTCGCTTCGTACACCGCTGCGCGCGGCTGCGCACCTTGGGCTTCGGGACAAGGCATGGCCTGCTTGCCCGCATTGTCGCGGCAGGCATCGCTTGACGAGCCGACGTTCACGTAGAGCCTGCCGTTCGCGCCGAAGGCGATCTCCTTGAGCGGATGCGCGCCCGTGGCCGGCAAGCCATCGATGACAGTCTCCAGCCTGACCGGCGAACCGGCGGGCCCGATCGCCATCCGCGAAACGCGGCCCGCTTCGCCGAGCCAGACGAGACCGTCCGGGCCGAGTGCCAGCCCCAGCGGACGATCGAGCTTTTCGGCCAGCACGGTGAACGTCGGCGCATCGGCGCGCTGGCCCGGCGCCGGCAACCTGAACTCGAGCAGTCTGCCGCGCCCGGGCTCCCAACTGCCCATGTCGGCAAGCCAGAACCGGCCCGGCGCGACCTCGAGCAGACGCCGCGGAAAGCGCAGCCCGGACGAGCCGTCGGCCAGCAAGGCGACGCAAAAGCCCGGCGGCGTTTGCAGATCGACACGGGGATAGCCGGCGCACGTGCCGCGCGTCGCGTAAGCGCCGGCCGCTGCCGCGTCCGTGTTCGCCGCAAGGACGAGCCCAGCCAAGGTCGACGCGAGAGCAGCGAATCGCAACGAATGCGGCGTGCCGCGTCGAGTCATTTCCGTCCTTCGTGCATGAGCAGCATCGCATCGCCATAGCTGAAGAAACGATAGCGCTCGGCGATCGCGTGACGGTACAGGGCCATGACGCGGGCATGGCCGGCGAATGCGGACACGAGCATCAGCAGCGTGCTCTTCGGCAGATGAAAGTTCGTCAGCAACAGGTCGACGACACGAAACCTGAAACCGGGGGTGATGAACAGCCCCGTCTCGCCGCGGGTCGGCATGAGGATGGCCGCGCCGGCAACGGCTTCGAGTGCCGCCGATTCGAGCGCACGCAGACTGGTCGTGCCGACGGCGACGATGCGGCCGCCTCGCGACTTCGCGCGCGCGATCGCCTCCACCGCGGCAGGACCCACCTCGTATCGCTCGCGATGCATGACGTGCTCGGCGAGGTTCTCGCTGCGCACCGGCTGGAAGGTGCCGGCGCCGACATGCAAGGTCACCGCGCAGCGCTCGACGCCGCGCGCTTCGATCGCCGCGAGCAAGGCCGCGTCGAAATGCAGTGCCGCGGTGGGCGCCGCGACCGCGCCGGGGCGCTCGGCGAATACCGTCTGGTAGCGGCGCTCGTCGTCGGCGCCGTCATCGCGCGCGATGTACGGCGGCAGCGGCACGTGCCCGTGTCGTTCGAGCAGCACGAACGGCTCGTCCGGAAACTGCAGTTCGAACAGCGATCCGTCCGGCCCGCTTCGGCCCAGCACGACGGCTTCGAAAGAATCTTCCGCGACGCCGAAGCGGATCGTGCTGCCCGGCTTCGGCGACTTGCTTGCGCGCACGTGCGCCAGGACGCGATGCCCGGACTCGATGCGCTCGACCAGCGCCTCGACCGCGCCGCCGCTCGCCTTCGCGCCCAGCAGCCTCGCCTTGACGACGCGGGTGTCGTTGACAACCAGCAGGTCGCCCTCGCGCAGCAGATCGGGCAGATCGCGAAAGCGCCGATCCCGCGCGACGTCGCCCGTGCCGTCGAGAAGGCGCGAGCCGCTGCGTTCGGCCATCGGATGCTGCGCGATCAGCTCGGGCGGCAGCGCGAAATCGAAATCGCCGAGCGTGAAGGAAGAAGGCGTTGAAGGTGTCGTCATCTGCGCTGGCCGGCGGGCAAAATTCTCCCATGCCATCTTCTTCGACCGCGCACCCCGAGAGCGGGCCGCGCCGTGCGGTCAGCGCCGCCGACAAGGCGCTCGAAAAGCTGGGCCTGGTTCGCGACATCGACCTCGCCCTGCACCTGCCGCTGCGCTACGAAGACGAGACCCGGGTCGTGCCGATCGCGTCCCTGCGCGACGGCGAGACCGGCCAGGTCGAAGCCGTCGTCAGCGACTCGCGAGTCCAGTTCCGGCCGCGCCGCCAGCTCGTCGTCACGCTGCGAGACGACAGCGGCGACCTGGTGCTGCGCTTTCTCCACTTCTATCCATCGCAGCAAAAGACCCTGGCCAAGGATCGCCTGATACGCGTGCGCGGCGAAGCGCGTGGCGGCTTCTTCGGCCTCGAGATGGTTCACCCGAGCTTCAAGGTGGTGAGCGCCGGTGCGCCCTTGCCCACCTCGCTCACGCCCGTCTATCCGAGCACGGTGCAGCTTTCGCAGGCGGTGCTGCGCAAAGCCGTGGCCGCCGGCCTGGCACGCGCCGACATCGACGAGATCGTTCCGCCTGCGCTCATGCCACCGCGCCTTCCGAGCCTGCGCGAGGCGCTGCGCCGGTTGCACGAGCCCACTCCCGGCCTCGACGCGCAGGCGCTCGAGGATCGATCGCATCCGGCCTGGCAGCGACTAAAGTTCGACGAGCTGCTGGCCCAGCAGCTCTCGCAACTGCAGGCCAAGCGCGAACGCGAGAGACAGCGCGCACCGCCGTTCCTGCAGTCGCGCGGCGGACTGCACGAATCGCTGCTCGCGCAACTGCCGTTTCATCTGACGCTGGCGCAGCGACGCGTCGCCGACGAAATCGCGCAGGACCTGGCGCGGACGGTGCCCATGCACCGCCTGCTGCAAGGCGACGTCGGATCTGGCAAGACGGTGGTCGCCGCGCTTGCCGCCGCCGTCGTCATCGGCGCCGGCTGGCAGTGCGCCTTGATGGCGCCCACGGAGATCCTTGCCGAGCAGCATCTGAAGAAGCTGGTCGGCTGGCTGGCACCGCTGGGCATCACGGTCGCCTGGCTCAGCGGCAGCCGCAAGGGCAAGGCGCGCGCAAGGATGATGGAACAGGTCGCCTCGGGCGAAGCCGCGCTCGTCGTCGGCACGCACGCGGTGATCGAGGACCAGGTGCGCTTCGCGCGGCTCGGCCTGGCCATCATCGACGAACAGCACCGCTTCGGCGTGACGCAGCGGCTGGCGCTGCGGGCCAAGCTCGCTGAAAGCAATGCGGATCAGGAAGCTCTGGAGCCGCACATGCTGATGATGAGTGCGACGCCGATTCCGCGCACCCTGGCGATGACGCTGTTCGCCGACCTCGAGGTCAGCACCATCGACGAGCTGCCGCCCGGCCGCACGCCGATCGAGACGCGGCTCTTCGCCGATAGCAAGCGCGACGACGTGATCGCGCGGATTCGCGACGAAGCCGCGCGCGGCCGGCAGGTGTACTGGGTTTGTCCTCTGGTCGAAGAATCGAAGGTGCTCGACCTGCAGAACGCCACCGCGACCCACGCCCAGCTCTGCGAAGCACTGCCGGGTCGAATGATCGGCCTGATCCACGGCCGCATGCCGGCGGCGGAAAAGACGGCCGTGATGTCGCTGTTCACGAGCGGCCAGGTCGCCGTGCTCGTCGCCACCACCGTGATCGAAGTGGGCGTCGACGTGCCGAACGCGTCGCTCATGGTGGTCGAGCACGCCGAGCGCTTCGGCCTGTCGCAACTGCATCAGCTGCGTGGCCGGGTCGGACGGGGCCAGGCGGCGAGCGTCTGCGTCCTGCTCTACACCGCGCCGCTGTCGGACGCGGCGAAGGCCAGGCTCAAGGCGATGCTCGAAACCGGCGATGGCTTCGAGATCTCGCGTCGCGACCTCGAAATCCGCGGTCCCGGCGAGATGCTGGGCGCGCGCCAGTCGGGCGCTGCCCTGCTGCGCTTTGCCGATCCGCTGGAGGACGGGGCCTTGCTGCTCGAGGCGCGGCGCGTCGCCGAAGCCTTGCTCGAAGCGCACCCCGAAATCGCCGAGCGGCACATCGAACGCTGGCTCGGCGGACGCTCGCACTACCTGAACGCCTGAGCGAGGCGAGGGACTACCATTCGCGCCGGGAGAAGTTTCTCTCACGGATGGAGGATCCGATGGCGTTGATCGAGCGTGTGCAATCCATTCTGCTCAAGCCCAAGCAGACCTGGCCGGTGATCGCTGCCGAGGGCGGCGACGTGGCGTCGATCTACACCAGCTACATCGTCATCCTGGCCGCGATTCCCGCGATCGCGAGCTTCATCGGCCTGACCATGATCGGCGTCGGCGCGTTCGGCGTGAGCTACCGCGTTCCGATCATGACCGGCCTGGTGCAGATGTGCGTCGGCTACGTGCTTTCGCTGGTGATGGTGTTCGTGCTGGCGCTGATCGTCAACGCGCTCGCGCCGACCTTCGGCGGCACCAAGAACCAGGTCCAGGCGCTCAAGCTCGTCGCCTACGGCACCACGGCCAGCTTCGTCGGCGGCATCTTCAGCCTGATCCCGATGCTGGGCATCCTCGGCCTCGTCGCGGCCTGCTACTCGATCTACCTCATCTACACCGGCATCGCCGTGCTGATGCGTTGCCCACCTGAAAAGGCCGGTGTCTACACGACCGTGGTCATCGTCTGCGCCATCATCGCCGGCATCGTGCTTGCCGCCGTGTCGTCGATGTTCTCGCCGATGGGGCGCATGGGCATGGCCGGCATCGCGGCCGGAAGCGCCGGGCCGGGCGCCGATGTGACCATCAAGACGCCCGACGGCGCCAACGTGACCATCAATTCCGGCAGCATGGCCGAGATGGCCAAGCGCATGGAAGAAGCCGGCAAGCGCATGGAATCGGCGCAGAAATCCGGCGACAACGCAGCGGCCGGCAAGGCGATGGGCGAGATGATGGGCGCGATCACCGGCGGCAACGCGGTGCCGATCGCTTCGTCCGACCTGAAGACACTGCTGCCCGAATCGGTCGGCGACATGAAGCGCACGTCGTTCGAAGCGAGCGGCAACCAGGCCATGGGCATCGCCGTCTCGAACGCCAAGGCGTCGTACGGCAACGGCGATCGCAGCCTCAACCTCTCGATCACCGACACCGGTGGCCTTGCCGGCATGGCGGCGCTCGCCGGCTGGGCCAACATGACGATGGACAAGGAAACCGACGGCAAGGTCGAGAAGGTCTACAAGGACGGCGCCCGCACCATGCACGAGGAATACCAGAAGGACGGCAGCCGCGGCGAGGTGACCGTGATCCTCGCCAACGGCGTGATCGTCGAGGCAGAGGGCAAGCGCATGGACGTCGACTCGCTGAAGAAGGTGATCGCCGGCGTCGACCTCGGCCGGATCGAGTCGATGAAGCGGGCCGCGAAGTAGCCGCCGCCGCGATCCTGCTCGACCTGGAAGGCCCATGACGCTCACGGAGCTGCGCTACGTCGTCGCCGTCGCGCGCGAGAAGCATTTCGGGCGCGCCGCCGAGGCATGCAACGTCTCGCAGCCGACGCTCTCGGTCTCGATCAAGAAGCTCGAGGAAGAACTCGACGTGCGCATCTTCGAGCGCGGCGCCAGCGAGGTGGGCGTCACGCCGATCGGCGAGGAGATCGTGCGCCAGGCGCAGGTGGTGATCGAGGGCGCGGCCGAGATCCGCGAGACCGCCAAGCGCCGCAAGGACCCGCTCAGCGGCCCGCTCTCGCTCGGCGTGATCTACACGATCGGCCCGTACCTGCTGCCCGAGCTCGTGCGCCAGGCGATCGAGCGCGTGCCGCAGATGCCGCTGATGCTGCAGGAGAACTTCACCGCCAAGCTGCTCGAGCTGCTGCGCACCGGCGAGCTCGACTGCGCGATCATGGCCGAGCCGTTTCCCGACACGGGCCTGGCGATCGCGCCGCTCTACGACGAGCCCTTCATGGTGGCGGTGCCGAGGTCACACGCGCTGGCCAAGCGCAAGTCGATCAGCGCCGCAGAGCTCAAGCAGGAAAAGATGCTGCTGCTCGGCACCGGACACTGCTTTCGCGACCACGTCCTCGAGGTCTGTCCCGAGTACGCGCAGTTCACGTCGAGCGACGCGGAGGGCATGCGCAAGACCTTCGAAGGCTCGTCGCTCGAGACGATCAAGTACATGGTGGCCTCGGGCATGGGCATCACCGTCGTGCCGCAGCTGTCGGTGCCGGCGGAAAAGCAGGCGCACGTGGTCTACGTGCCGTTCGACAAGCCCGCGCCGACGCGCCGGGTCGTGCTCGCCTGGCGACGCAGCTTCACCCGCTATGAAGCGATCGCGGCGCTCCGCAACGCCATCTACGCCTGCGAGCTGAAGGGCGTGAAGCGCCTGTCCTGAGGTGCCCGGTTTCAGTCCGGGCGCACGCCGTCGAATGCCCTCTGCAGCAGATCGCGGATCAGGCCGCGTTCGAGCGGACGCGGATTCGGATACGGACTCTGCACCGCGAGGTCGGCGGCGCGGTCGAGGTCTTCGGCGCGCATGCCGATGTCTTTCAGCGCGGTCGGCGCACCGTGGCTCGCAGCGAGGTCGAACAGACCGCTGGGCGCGCTCGATGCGCCGAGCGCGCGCGCGATGCGCTGCATCGCAAGTGGCGCGGCCGGCGCGTTGTAGGCCATTGCCTGCGGCAGGACCACGGTGTGCGTCTCTGCGTGCGGCAGGCCGAAGCTGCCGCCCAGCGTGTGACACAGCTTGTGGTGCAGACCGACGGTGATGCTGCCCATCACCGTGCCGCACAGCCAGGCGGCGACGAGCGCGTCGCCGCGCGCATCGACGACGCGCGGGTCGCGGGCGAGCTTCGGCAAGACGTCGGCGCCGAGGCGAATGCCTTCTTCGGCCATCAGATTGATGACCGGATTGGCGTCGGGCGCGTAGAGGCCCTCGGCAGCGTGGGCGATCGCGTTCAGCATGCTGACCACGGTGATGCCGAACGGCAGGCCGAGCGAGAGCTGCGGGTCGTAGATCACGCAGCGCGGCAACACGCGCGGATCGCGGCCCGTCTTCTTGGCGCCGGCCTCTGTGAGGCCGTACACCGTGGTCATCTCGCTGCCGGCATAGGTGGTCGGGACCGCGATCACGGGCAGGCCGGACTCGAGCGCGATCGCCTTGCCGAGGCCGGTCGTGGAGCCGCCGCCGATGGCGATGGCACAGTCGGCGCCGAGCCGACGCGCTTCTTCGCGGGCGGCCTTGGCCACGTCGATCGGCACGTGCATCGCCGCCTGCGCGAAGATGCCCGCGGCATTCGAACCGAGCAGGTCCGCGGCGCGTTGTGCCAACGCGATCTGGCCTGGCGTCGAGAGCACGAGGGCACGTTTGGCGCCCAACGCCGCCACTTCGCGCGGCAGATGCCCGAGGGCGCCGGCGCCGAAAACGACACGCGGCAGATGCGCCTGGAAGACGAACTCGTGCACGCGTGCCTCGAGCTTCAGCTCGCCGCGCCGTGCTTGCGGCGCAGGATCTTCGCCGCCTCGACCATCGCGCTCAGCTTGGCGATGGCGCGTTCGCGCGGCAGGTACTTCATGCCGCAATCGGGCGCCAGGATCACGTTCTCGGCCTTCACGTAAGGCAGCGCGCGCTCGATGCGCGCAACCACCGTCTCTGCCGACTCGACCTCCGGATCCTCGAGGTCGATGCAGCCGACCATGATGCGCTTGCCCTCGAGCGCCTGCAGCGCCGAGCAATCGAGATGCGACTGCGCTGTCTCGATCGAGACCTGGCGGCAGCTGCATCCGGCCAGCTCGGGCAGGAACGAGTAGCCGGTCGGCCGCTCGTGAATGATCGCGGCGTAGCCGAAGCAGATGTGCACCGCCGTCGTTCCGGTCACGCCCTCGAGCGCGCGGTTCAGCGCCTTCAGGCCGTAGAGACGCGCCTTCTCGGGCCGGGCCTGCATGTAGGGCTCGTCGATCTGCACCACGTCGGCACCGGCGGCGAACAGGTCCTTTATTTCCTCGTTGACAGCGGCCGCGTAGTCGAGCGCCGCTTCTTCCTCGCTCCTGTAGAAATCGTTCTGCGCCTGCTGCAGCATGGTGAACGGCCCGGGTACGGTGATCTTGGTCATGCGCGTGGTGTTGGCGCGCAGGAACTTCAAGTCGTCGACCTCGACCGCGTGCTTGCGGCGGATCTTTCCGACGATGCGCGGCACCGGGTTCGGATGGCCGGAGCGGTCGAGCGCCGAGCCGGGGTTGTCGAGGTCGACGCCTTCGAGCGCGGTCGCGAAGCGGTTCGAGTAGCTCTCGCGCCGGATCTCGCCGTCGCTGACGATGTCGA
>JBDTNU010000089.1:0-11659 GCA_039933535.1 Caldimonas sp.
GCCTGGGCCGCGACATCGTCTCGCTGCTCATCGTCGGCAGCCGCGTCTCGATCGCCGTCGGCCTGATCGCGGTCGGCATCGGCATCGCCTTCGGCGTCGCGCTCGGCCTCGTCGCGGCCGTGAAGCGCGGCTGGATCGAAGAAGCGGTGATGCGCCTGGCGGACCTGACCTTCGCCTTCCCGGCGCTCCTCTCGGCGATCATGCTGACGGCGATCTACGGGCCCGGGCTCGTCACCTCGATCGTCGCCATCGGCATCTTCAACGTGCCGGTGTTCGCCCGCATCACGCGGGCCAGCGCGCTGGTCGTGCGCTCACGCGAGTTCGTGGTCGCGGCGCGCGCGCTCGGCAAGAGCGAGTGGCGCATCACCTTCGAGCACGTGCTGCCCAACATCGCGGCCATCCTGATCGTCCAGGCGACGATCCAGTTCGCGCTCGCCATCCTGGCCGAGGCCGCGCTCAGCTACCTCGGCCTCGGCACGCAGCCGCCGACGCCGTCGTGGGGACGCATGCTCAACGAGGCGCAGCAGCAGTTGTTCCAGGCACCGCAGCTCGCGGTCTATCCCGGCGTGGCCATCGCCTTGACGGTGCTCGGCCTCAACCTGATGGGCGACGGGCTGCGCGACATCTTCGATCCCAGGCTGGCGCGCAGGCGCTGAGCACATGACTTCGACACCCGCCATCGACCTGCGCTCCGACACCGTGACGCGCCCTACCGATGCGATGCGCGCCGCGATGGCCGCAGCACCTGTGGGCGACGACCAGTACGGCGAGGACCCGACCTGCAATTCCTTGCAGGCACGCACCGCCGAGCTGCTCGGCAAGGAATCGGCGATCTGGATGCCGTCGGGCACGATGGCCAACCAGGTCGCCCTGCGGGTGCTGACCCGGCCGGGCGACGAGGTGATCGTCAGCCGCGAATGCCATGCCGGCTGGCACGAAACCGGCGGCTCGGCTGCGAACGCAGGCGTGCAGCTGATCGAGGTCGGCGACCGCGGCGTGTTCACTGCCGCGGAGCTTGAGGCCGCGATCAAGCCTCGTTCGCTGCCGGTGTATGCGCCGAGCACGCTGGTCGAGATCGAGAACACCCACAACCGTAGCGGCGGCATCGTGTTCGCGCAAGACGAGGTCGTGCGCGTCTGCGCCCTGGCGCGCAGCCGCGGGCTGGCGAGCTTCCTCGACGGCGCGCGCCTCTGGAACGCGAGCATCGCGACCGGCATGCCCGAGGCGGAGCTGGCGGACCCGTTCGACCTGGTCGCGGTCTCGTTCTCGAAAGGGCTCGGCGCACCCGGTGGCTCCGTGCTGGCGGGCTCGAAGGAGCTGATCGCGGCCGCGACGCGGCACCGGCGCATGCTGGGCGGCGCGATGCGGCAGGTCGGGATCCTGGCCGCCGCCGCGACCTTCGGCCTCGATCATCACCGCCAGCGCCTGGCCGAGGACCACGCGAACGCCAGGCTGCTCGCCGAAGCACTCGCCGACTGTCCTGGCGTGGTGCTCGACCTGTCTTCGGTCCAGACCAACATCGTCGTCTTTCACCTCGCGACCGGCGCGCTGGACGCCAACGCGCTGGTCGCGCGGGCGCGCGAACGCGGCGTGCTGCTCAACGCCTTCAGCGCGCGCACCGTGCGCGCCGTGACGCACCTGGACGTCTCGCGCGAGCAGACGCGAAGCGCGGCCGCGGTCCTGCGCGAGCTCCTCGGTTGACGCGAAGCACGTCGGCGCGTCGATTCGAAATCATGTGCGCGGCGATGCACTGAGCTGCGCCGTCGGCGCTGGCGGCAACACATGGCGCTCGAAGAAGGCGACGATCTTCCGGTCCACGTCGGGCATCGTGCTCCGGTCGAAGCCCGGTGGATCGTTCAGCAGATGGCCGACCAGGCCGGCAAGGTGCGGCGGCGGCGGCGACAGCAGCGCGCCATGGCCGGCGGTCGGCAGATCGGCGATGTGCTCGCAGGTCGTGCACGCCTGGAGCACCCGATCGCTGTGAAAACGCGGCACCAGCCAGAGATCCTGCCGGGCCGTGATGAGCCCGAGCGGAACCCGCGGGGCGACCAGCGAGGCCATGTCGAAGTCGGCAGCCGCGGGCACGCCGGCCACCACCGCGACGATGCGCGGATCGGTGTCGGACCGCAAGCGATCGTCGCCGAAGCGAAAGCGGATCACGGCCCGCGCGACCGATCGTTTCAGCGGGTCGAGCATGCCCCCGGTCTGGCGCGTGATCAGGCCGACGCAGGACTGGAAGTCGTCGGCGATGTCGGCAACGCAATGGTCCCTGAACAAGGCCGGCGACCAGCGTCCGCCTGCCAGGCTGAGGGCAGTATGTCCGCCGGCAGACATGCCGTACATGCCGACCTTGTCGAGCGCGAGCAGCGGCGCGAAGCGCGGGTCGCGACCCACGGCGTCGATCGCCCGCGACACCTCCGCCGGCCGGATCGTCCAGCTGTCGGGACCGGGATCGCTTTCGTCCTTGTAGTTGTCGGCGTGGTGCTCGGGCATGGCGACGATGAAGCCCGCGTCGACCAGGGCCCGCGCCAGGTTCGCATGCACCCAGGGCGCGCCGCCCGAGCCGTGCGAAATGACGATCAGCCGGCCGTTGCCGCGCACCGGCGCCGCCTCGACCGCGACGTCGAGCGTGACGAGGCCGCGCCGGACCGGCCGGGCCGGTTCGCTCGACGGGTAGTACACGGTGACCGGACCGTCGCTCGCACTCGCTGGAATCTCACTCAGACCCATGGCCGCCTGGGCCAGGCCGGACAGCAGCGCAAGGACAGCGCCGAAGGAAAAGGAAGACCATCTGGAAGACATCGCATCACCTCTCGATCGAAGGACCACTCCTTCGCTGAACCGGACGATGTCGGTTCGCACGCGCTGCGTCTCGCCGAAGCCTGCAAGCACCAGCTTGCGGCCAGCCGTTTTCAGGAATCGGCGAGCTTCTCGCGCCGGAACTCGCTCGGCGTGAGTCCGGTGGCCGCCTTGAACGCGCGATTGAACGGGCCGATCGACTGGAATCCGGCGTCGAGCGCGATCGTCAGCACCGCAAGCGAGCGCCGCGCCGGATCGGCCAACGCAGTGCGCGCCTCGTCGAGACGAAATGCGTTGACGTAGGCGTTGAAGTTGCGAAACCCGAGCCGACGATTGATGAGCCGGCGCAGCCGGTACTCGGGTACCGCGAGGCGTGCCGCCAGGCTGGCGACACTGATGTTGCCGCTCCGGTAGACGTGCTCTTCGGCCATCAGACGCTCGAGCGTGCCGGCAAGACGAAGCTCGGCCGGATCGGGCGGCGGCGGCGATTCGGCGTGATCCTCGCGTTCGACATCCGTGGCTGCGACTGGCGTCGTGACGGCATCGCCGAGCGGGTCGGCCAGGGCGGGCGTGGAATGCAGCGCGGACGGGAACAGCTCGGAGCCGGTCAGGCGCAAGAGCTGCCAGGACACGACCGCGGCCATCACGAGCAGGCCGGCCACGTCGAGCGACGCCATCGCGCTCGACATTCGCCCCTGCGGCGAGCCGAGACGCGCGACCAGCGTGGCGAGCGTGTAGGCGATGCCGGCAACGACGATGAAAGCGCGCAGGCGCCGCCGCCCCTCCACCAGATCGTCGCGCCAGCGCGAAGCGGCCGCCGCGGCCGCCAGACCGGAAAAGAGCAGCGGCGTGGCGCGCTGAAGCCCGAGCGTCACCTGTGCCAGCCCCAGGGCGCTGCCGTTGAGGAGGGCGCAATTCAATCCGCTCACGCTCGCCACCAGCAGCCACGCCGCGACGTGCACCGGACGCAAGGCGAACTCGTCGTCGAAGAGGGCCTGCACGAAGACCCAGAACAGGGCCGCGTTGCCGACCGAAACCGCGACGAATGGCGCTTGCCAGAGGCGGGGGACGGTAGCCTCGAACCACGGCGTCGAGCTGACCACCTGGACGACCAGGCCGAGCACCATCGCCACGCCGGCACGCGCGGCGGGCAGACGTGGCCGGTCGCGCAGCAGCACCGCCGCCAGCAACAGCAGCAACGCGACCAGCGTGCCGCGCAGGGCGGCGTCGAGCAAGGTCGGGAGCTGCGGGTCGGCCATCGGCTTCGGGAGAAGGCGCGGCACGATAGCAGGGCCGAGGGGACAGGCGCGACGCTTGCCCGCGCTGCCGGGACCTGCGGAAGGTGGCACGGGCTAGGATGCGCCACAGGGAGAACAACTCGATGGCGGGAACCGATCGGGCGCGGGGCGCGAGCCTCCGTCATGCGCTGAGCAGTGCTTTTTGCACCGCACTCCTGGCGACCTTGCTGGCGGCGTGCGGCGGCGGTGGAGATGGCGGCGGCGGGTTGTCGACGGGAACGACGCCGCTGCCGCAGACGCTGGTCGTGACGCTGCCGCCGGCGCAGCAGGCGCTCGGCGCGACGCTCTCCTTCTCGTCGAACGCCGACGATCCGGCCAATGCACTGACCTTCCGGTGGGACTTCGGCGACGGTGCCACCAGCGCGCTGGCCGCGCCGACACACGCGTATGCCAAGGCGGGCGTCTTCAGCGTGCGCCTGACCGTCAGCAACGAGGCCGGCAACGCGCTCTCGACGACCGGCGTCGTGGCGATCGCCGACTTCGCGATCGTCAGCGGCAAGGCATGCAGCGGCGCCGGCAGCACCGGCTGGTGCTGGCAGCGGCCCTTGCCGCAAGGCAACGCCATCTTCGACTACGCCTTCGTCGACGACACGCACGGTTGGGCGGTCGGCGAAGGCGGCAGCGTCCTCGCCACCGCGGACGCCGGCGTGAGCTGGCAGGCCCAAGTCTCCGGCACCGGCCTCGACCTGGGCCGGGTGAGCTTTGCCAATGCGCAGGTCGGCTGGGTCGCCGGCAGCTTCGGCGAAGTGCTCAAGACCGCCGATGGCGGTGCGACCTGGCAGCGCCTGAGCTTCGGCCAGGACGAGCCCGCGCAAGGCATCCACGCCACCGACATCTCGAACGCCTGGGTCACGACGCTCTACGGCACCGCCTATGTGACGAAGGACGGCGGCTCGCAATGGCGCCGCATCGTCGCCCCGGCCGGCGCGTTCAAGCTGGCCATGGTCAGCGGCACCGATGTCTGGGCGCTGCCCTATTACAACGACGGCACGACGACGACGCTCTCGCATTCGCTGGATGGCGGCGTCACCTGGATGAATGTCGCGTTGCCGCCGATGCCGGCCGGCTTCACCAGCTCGCCACAGGACCTGCAGTTCGCCGATGCGACCCACGGCTTGCTGACCTGGACCGAGTTCGGCCTCGACGCCGACAGCCAGATGTTCGTCTCGCGTGACGTGGCGTGGCGCACGGTGGACGGCGGCGCATCGTGGCTGGCGGTCGGCGCGCCGCCGGGCGGCACCTCGGGCGATCCCTATCGGCTGGTCGATGCGACGACCCTGTTCGTCTCCTCGTTCCTGTCGCCGCTGCAGCGCAGCAGCGACGGCGGCGCCACCTGGCAGGACGTTCCCCTGCCGCTGGTCGCGGATTCGTACATCGCGTCGTACGAGACGTATTCGGCGCAGCGACTGATCGTCACCGACGGCGCGGGCCGCGTCTACCTGAGCGTCGACGGCGGCGCGCGATGGAACCTGCGCGGCGCCGGCGCCGGGGCGTTGGCCGGACTGAACGGCATCTGGTTCTTCGACTCGCGCGAGGGCATGGCGCTCGCCTACGACGGCAGCAGCGTTCGCACCAGCGACGGCGGACGGACATGGGCCACTGCCGCGCCGGCTTCTTCATTCGGCTGGCGGCGCCCGCAGTTCCTGGCCGACGCCAGCATCGGCTGGGTCGTGTCCGGCAGCGGCACGATCGCGCGCTCGACCGACAAGGGCAGGAGCTGGGTGGTGCCGGGCAATTCGCCGCTCGTCGGTGTGACCGACTTTCATTTCATCGACGACCAACATGGCTGGGCGGTCTCGCCTTACGGCACGGTCGGCTCCGCCGCGCTCTACAGCAGCATCGACGGTGGTTCGAGCTGGCAGTCCGCGGCCGGCACCAGCACCTTGGGCGGCCTGGTTTCGGTGCGCTTCGGCGACCTGATGCACGGTGCCGCTGTCGGCCCGGCCGGCATCGCGATGGTCACCGTCGATGGCGGCACGAGCTGGATACCGCGGCCGACCGGCATCGCCAGCAACCTGCGCCGCATCACCTTCGCCGACGCGATGACGGCCGTGGCCGTGGGCGACAACGGCGCCGTCGTTCGCTCCACCGACCAGGGCCGAACCTGGACGCGGGTGGCGAGCCCGACCGCGAACAACCTGAACGACGTGCGCTTCGTGTCGGCCACCGTGGGCCATGCAGCGGGCGAGCTCGGCACCTTGATCACGACGCGCGACGGCGGCCTGAGCTGGACACTTTCGAGCACCGGCGCGCGCCCCGCGCTGCAGTCCGTCTTCTTCGTCGACGAGCAGACGGGCTGGATCACTGGCGACAACGGCAGCATCCTGGCCACGGCCACCGGCGGGCGCTGAGCCCGCTTCGGCCGGCGCCTAGCTCGCGTAGAGCGCGACGAGCCTCTGTGCTGCCCGTCGCATCGCTTCGCGCAATTCCACAGGCTCGATGACTTCGACCTCCGTGCCGAGCTTGAGCATCTCGCGCACAGCGTTCTCGACCGACTCGATCGGAATCGTCACGCTGCACCAGGCGCGCGCATCGGGCTTGCCCGCCGAGCGATCCGCCGCCTGCGCGACGATGGCGCTGAACCGGCGCACGCCCGCCAGCCCGGCGGGCGAAACCCGCAGCGAGGCTGCGCCGCGATAGACACCCTCTTCGAAACGCTGCGTCGCCTTGGCCCAATGCGCGGCGAGATCGAACCTGCGCGGCCGCACGAACCGCACCGCCAGACGCACCAGATGCTGGATGCCCGAGAGCTTGAATGTGCGCAACGCGCGCCCCTGCCTTGCCACCAGATACCAGACTCCCGCCTTGAGGACCAGGCCGAACGGATCGACATCGCGCTCGCTGACCGAGGACCAGCTTTCGTAGCGCATGCGCAGCCGCTGTTCGCTCCACACGGCCGCGGCCACGGTCTTCAGGTGGTCCGGTGGCGCCGCGCCGCGAAACCAGTCGACCGGGTCGAGGTGAAATCGGGCCGCCGCACGCTCGGCGTCGCGCTGCCAGTCGGCGGGCAGCGCGGCAACGAGCTTCAGCTGCACCGAAGCTGCGGCCTGCGCCAGGCCGAGGTCCTTCGCAGGCCCCGGCATGCCGGCCATGAACATCGCCTGCGCTTCATCGGCGGTCAGGCCCGTCAGCTCGGTCTTCCAGCCGCCCTGAAGCTGGAATCCTCCATGCCGCCCACGGTCACCCCACACCGGAACGCCGGCTGCGCTGAGCTGGTCCACGTCGCGGTAGATGGTGCGCACCGAAACCTCGAGCGCCTCGGCCAGCGCCGGCGCACTGACGCGGCCGCGGCTTTGCAGCGTCATCAGGATCGAAAGGAGGCGGCTTGCGCGCATGGCCCAGTGTGCCTGCAAATGCTGACATTACTTGTCATGATTGATGGTCAATGATGTCTTCCCACCTCGACGGCCAATGCATCATGAACACCGCCACCTCGACGCCAATCGTCAACGCGCCCGCCCTCGAAGACTGCAGGATCATCGAGCTGCGCGACTACCTGCTCCATCCGGCGCAGCGGGAGGTCCTGATCGAGCTCTTCGACCGCGCTTTCGTGGAAAGCCAGGAAGCGCTCGCGATGCGCGTGATCGGCCAGTTTCGCGACCTCGACCGGCCCGACCACTTCGTCTGGCTGCGTGGCTTCGCCGACATGGCCTCGCGCAGGCACGGGCTCGAATCGTTCTACGGCGGGCCGGCGTGGGCCGCGCATCGCGACGCGGCGAACGCGACCATGATCGACTCGAGCGACGTCCGCCTGCTGCGCTACGCGCGCCAGTCCTGGTCGCTGGTCACGCCGGCGGCACTGCGACCTCGCGCCGGTGTCGACCTTGCCGCCTCGACCACGTTGTTCGAGCTGACCCAGTGTTCGCTGCGCACGCCGGTGGACGAGACCTTTCGGCGCTGGTTCGAGCGCGAGGCCTTGCCGGCTCTGATCGACTCCGGTGCGGCGCCCTGCGCCGTGTTCGAGACCGAGTCCGCGAGCAACGACTTCACGCGGCTGCCGGTGCGCACCGGCGAGCACGTCTTCGCCTGGCTGGTGCGGCACGCGAACCCCGAGGCCGCGGCGCGGGCCGCCGATCGGCTGGCCTCCGCGCACTGGTTCGACGCGGTGCTGCCCCGACTGCAGCGCGCGTCCGCCGAGCCGATGCGCGTGCTACGCCTGCAACCCACCTCGCGCTCCCTGTTGCGCTGAGCCGTCCACCGACCATCCCCAAGAAGGGTCCTTCAATGAAAACCGAGACGCCACACGGCAACCTGCACGACTTCGACTTTCTCGCCGGCCGGTGGAACGTACGCAACCGGCGCCTGACGACTCGCCTGCGCCACGCCGACGACTGGACCGAGTTCCCGGCCACGAGCTTGTGCGAACCCCGGCTCGGCGGCGGCGCGAACATCGAACAGCTCGATTTCCCGACGCTCGGCTTCTCGGGCCTGACCGTGCGCCTCTTCGACACAGCGGAGCGCCGCTGGTCGATCTACTGGGTCAACAGCCGCGACGGCCGGATGACGCCGCCCGTCGTGGGCGGCTTCGACGGCAACCATGGTGAATTTCGCGGCCGCGACAGCGACGATGGCCGCGAGGTCGCGGTCCGGTTCGTCTGGACGCATCTCGGCGCCGACTCGGCGCGCTGGGAGCAAGCCTTCTCGCTCGATGGCCAGGCCTGGGAGACGAACTGGATCATGGAGTTCTCGCGGGCGTGATGGTGAGAAGATCCGGGCAATGACCGCCGGCCGCAACCCATTCGTCTCCATCGCAACCCGTCTCTTGCCCGGGGTCGTCGCGCTGCTCGGCGCAGCGCCGGCGGGCGCGCTCGAAGGCGCCGTCATGCCCCCGCTGGCCGCCGCATGCCAGGCCTGTCATGGTCGCGAGGGCATCAGCGAGAGCGGCGACTTCCCCAACCTCGCGGGCCAGAAGAAGGAATACCTCGTCCGCCAGCTCGAAGCATTCCGCAGCGGGCAACGCAAGAACGATTTCATGGCCGCCATCGCCGGTCAGCTCGGCGATGCCGACATCGGCGCGCTGGCCCTGTTCTGGAGCCAGAAGCCTGGTGCCGGCACGGCCGCATCGACGCCTGCCACCGCACTGGCCGTCCGCTCCCGCATGGCGTTTCCCACCGCGTTCCCAACCGGCTTCACGCTCTACGAGACGGTCGCCGACGAGGGGCAAGTCGCCAGGCGCTACGCGAACGACGTGGCCCTGCATGCGGCGCGAGAAGGAAAGCCCCTGCCCTCGGGCGCCGTGATCGTCGTCGCGAATCACGTGGCGCAACTCGACGCCTCGCAAAAGCCCGTGCTCGATGGCGACGGTCGAGCGATCGCAGGCAAGCTGCTGTCGTATGCCGCAATGGAGTCGCACTCGGGCTGGGGCGACGACGTGCCGACCTTGCTGCGAAACGGCGACTGGGACTACGCCCTGTTCAACGCCGCGGGCGTGCGCCGCGACGCAGTCAACCAGGCGGGCTGCCTGGCCTGCCACAAACCGATCGCCGCCGACAGCTACGTGTTCACGATGAAAGCCTTGCGCGCTGTCGCAGCCCGACCGCCGGGCTGAAGGCAGCCTCAGCGCTTGGCCGAATGACCGGCCTTCGCGCCGACTTCCCGCCAGGACTTCTCGTGCACCTCGACGCCGTATTTCTTCGCCGCCGCGGTGATGTGTCTCCAGGCTTCGTCGCGCTCGTCGTCGCTCACGCCTTCGACCTGGTTGAAGCGGGCGATCGCGTTGCGCACGTGGGCCGCGTTTTCGATCGGCTCCTTGCGCTGCCTGGGAAAGGCGAATTGCCGGCCCGGGATCGCGTTGCGTTTTTTCGCATCGAGCTCGCTCATGGCGTTCTCCGGTAGTGAAGCCGAGCACCGGCAAACTGCGTTCCCGATTCGGCCTCTACCTACGCGGCTGGCGCCACCACCGCTCCCTGGATGCCGTGCCTTTGCAGCGCGCGCGCCACGAAGCCACTGGCCTTGGCCGACTCGACGAATGCGGCGAGTGCCTTGGCCGCGGCGTCGCCGCGATTGGCGGGCAGGCCCATGGCCTGCTCGATCACCATGAAGCGGCCCGGCAAGAGGCGCACGCCACCGAGCCGTGCCGCGTCGGCCTCGAGCTGCTGCTTCACGCCAGCGGCGACATCGACGTTCTGGCGCAGGAACTCGTCGACCACGGCGGGCGATGTCGGCGCGCGAACGATCTGCGCCGCCTTGAGCTCGCGACTCAGGTACAGGTCGTAAGCGCTGCCCTTGCCCACCATCACGCGCGTGCCGGAGCGGTCGACTTCGGCGTTGTGGGTCAGCGCGGAGCCCTGGCGGACCAGGTACGCGCCCTCGATCAGCACGTAGGGCGCGGTGAATCGAATGCCGTTGCTGCGCAGCGGATCGATCGCGAAGAAGCCGACGTCGGCCTGGTCGCCCTTGACCGCCTCGACCGATTTGGCTGCCGCGTCGAAGCTCAGCAGCACGATGCCGACGCCCAGGTGCTCGGCCAGCGACCGGGCGAGGTCCACCGAAACGCCGGCCGCCTCTCCGGTGGCCGGATCGCGTCGGGCCAGGATCGGGTTGCCGAGGTTGATCGATGCGCGCAGCCGGCCGGTGGGTGCGAGCGCGGCGACGATGTCGTCGGGCGGCGGCGGTCGCGAGACGCATGCGGTGGCGAAAAGGAAGGGCGAAGCGCCCGTCCACGTGACCATGCTGCGGCGCGAGATCGGTGCGTTCACCGGAAGATGTTAGTGCGACGCGGAAGGCGCGCCGCGGGTCCGCAGCGCCGCCGGAATTTCCTGCGCCAGAAAGTCGTAGACCGTCCGTACCAGCGGATTCGAGCGGATCTCGCGGTGCACGGCCAGCCAGCAATGCAGCGGCGGGACGGCGAGCTCGGGCAACAGACGCACGACGCCCGGCCATTGCCGGATCGTGTAGCCGGCGACGAAGCCGACGCCTGCCCCTTCCGCCACCAGTCGCGCATAGGCGACCTGGTCGTCGGTGCGGAACGCGAAGTCGGCGCGCGACAAGGGCACGCCGAACCGGGCAAAGCCGCGCAGGATCGAATCGTCTCGGTCGAAGCCGACCAGGCGATGCGCGCGCAGGTCTTCGGGCACGCGCAGCGGCGGCGCCTTCGCGAGATACGACTGATGCGCCGCCATGACGATCTCGATCTCGCCAAGCTTTCTGGCGATCAGCGAAGCCTGGGCCGGCCGGACCATGCGCACCGCGATGTCGGCCTCGCGTCGCAACAGGTTGGTCAGCTCGTTGGAGCCGACCAGCTCGACCTCGATCTCGGGATGGCGGCGCTGCAACTGCACCAGCACGCGCGGCAGCAGCCAGGTCGCCGCAACCAGGCTGGTCGTGATGCGCACGCTGCCGCGCGTGGCCGAGCGCGAGCGCGCCAGGCCGCGCGCGATCGCCAGCGCGCCTTCTTCCATCTGGCGCGCCGCGGCGGCGATGGCCAGCGCGGCGGCGGTCGGCGCGACGCCGCGGCCCGTGCGCTCGAACAGCGGCGCGCCGAGCTGCACCTCGAGCTCGGCGACGTGGCGGCTCAGGGTCGGCTGCTGTGCGCCGGTGCGCCGCGCCGCCGCAGTGAGGCT
>JBDTNU010000090.1:0-11615 GCA_039933535.1 Caldimonas sp.
AACGGATACTGGCACGCGCGCAGCCTGGACTACGTCGGCAGCGAACGATCGCACTTCATCGAGTGGCTGCGCATGCCGGGCGATGTCGTCTTCATCGTGTTCGGCGCCGTGCCGCTGGTCATCGCGGCGATCAAGGGATATTTCAATCTGAGAGCGCGTTAACGGATCTGGCTCCCTCTTTTTCTTTGGTTGGCAGGCTTGCGCGGCAACGTCGTGAGCCTTGGCGCCGATCCGCGGCGCCTGCGGCACGAACCGTGGACGACAAGCGCGGCGCCTCTTCCAGATTGTCGAAGTTCATGGCTTGGTCGCCGCTTGTTGCCATTGTTTCGGCGAATCCTGGCATGACGTCGAATACCTGGCGCGCGGGCGCACGTCAGTCGTCCTTTGGCCGGGCAGGGTGAGGCCGAGCTCGCCGACGAGCTGTGACGCGGCGCTCTGGATGCATCTGTCCAGCACGGCGCGCATCGCTCTCGCGTCGTCGGCGATCCAGAGCGCGGCGCTGAGCTCGGTCTCGCTCTGCACCTCTTTGGCGGTCGTCCAGACGCCGGGCGATGCGCCGCGACGCAGGGTCAGGCGCGTCACGAGCCGGAGCGCGAACTCGCTCTTGCCTTCCGTGCCCACTTCGGTGATGGCGACGTCGACGATCCAAGGCGACGAGCCTCCGGGCGACACCCCTGGTGTGGCTGATGGCGACGCAGCGCTTGCCGACACCGGCTCAGTGGCCGCTTCGAACGGAACGTCGAATGCATAGACCTGCAGCCGTTCGTGGAGGCGCTGCGCGAGCAGCGACTGGTAGGGCGTTGCAACGAATTCGTCGCTCAGCACCTTGGCCTTCGACAAGATCGCGTCGCCGGTTTCCGTACGCACGGCACCGACCACGGCGCCGGTCGCTGCACCCAGAGCCGCACTGGTCGGGATGACCGCGGCAATGCATAGCGGAAAGAACGGGCCCGTGGCGAGGCACGCGACGGCACCGACGACAACACCGGCGCCGCTGCCCGTGCCGGCTCCGACCGCGGCGCCCGCGGCCTTGCCACCGGGAAGGCCATTGACGTCGAACGACGGCCCGCTCGCGGCCGGCACGATGCGCGCCGCGCGCAGGTCGAAATCGGCCGGCGGTGGACTCGACGCGCAGCCTGCCCCCAGCAGGCCGACGCAGGCCGCGAGCAGGCCTGGCCAGGAAAGACAGCATCGACCCGTCGGGTCCTCGATCGATCGAAGTGCGGTCATCGGCGCGTCCTGGTCATTGTGAAGCGTCAAGAGGATCGCATCGTCTGCGTCGTCCGATGCTCACGGATGACTGACAAATGCGCAGACGCTCATCCGTCAGTCACCTGTCATCGATCCGTGAGCGGTCGGTCGTTGCCATCTCGCCAGAATTCCCTCGGGCTGCAATTTCGCGGCGCTGCAGGGAGATCGAGCATGAGAGTTGGTCCTTCATTGGCCTCGTCGGCGGCGACCGTGCTGCTGCTGGCCGCCTGCGGTGGCGGGGGCGGCGACAGTGCCGCGCCGGTCGCGGCGTCATACGCGGTCGCAGCGTCGTTCGCCCACCTGCTCGCTGCCGGCGGCTCCTGGACGATGAGCGGCACCGCGAACGGCCAATCGTTCACCCTGGTCAACGCCTTCGCGCCGGCAGCGGCTGGAACGTTTCCGCTCACCGGCGTCGCTGCCTCGGAGCTCACGGAGACCCTGACCGTCACCGTCGGCAACCAGATCACCGTCGCTTCTGAGACGATCTATTTCGACCGAACGAGCGGCGCGATCTTCGGCGCGCAGAGCGACGGCTCGTGCTCCGGCGCCAACTCGAACACGCCCTTGCCGACGACCGCCGCGCTGGGGGCCAGCGGCCCGATCTATGCCAGCTCGGACTACGTCGATTGCACGACCAGCAGCGGCGTGGTCGGTACGACGGCCAACACTTGGTCGCTCGTCGCGGACTCCGGGGTCGTGCTGTTGTGCTGGAATCTGACGTCGAAGGACCCCAGTGGAACAGTGAATGGCAGCGAGTCGAGCTGCTTCGAGATCGCTGCCGATGGCACGCCCGGCGGCAAGGCCACCTTCAGCGCGAGCGCCCTGGGTGCGACCTTGCAGGCTCGCAACTTCTGACCGTGTCTCATCCCTTTTCGAGCCAGCGCGATGCGGCCCTCGGGGTCGGTGCGGTCGACGACATCGCACGGTCGTGCCGTCACAGGCCCGTCTCGGGGACTGGCGAGTCCCTGGGCGATCGCTTATTCTTTGCGCCGGGTCCGGGGTCCGGCAGCAGGCCTGCTCGCCGCATGCCTTCGGGCCTCGGCAGAGGATGCGATGACCGACGGAGCCTATCCGGATGCGTTGCCCGCGGGGCACCGACTGCACTGGTACGTGATCGAACGGGTGCTGGGCCAGGGCGGCTTCGGCATCACCTATCTGGCGCGCGATCCGAACCTCGACCGCCACGTCGCGATCAAGGAATACCTGCCCACCGAGATCGCCAGGCGACGTGCCGATGCATCGGCACGCCCACGAACCGAATCACACGGCGAGCGCTATGCCCTGGGCCTCGAGCGCTTTCTTTCGGAGGCACGAACGCTGGCCCGGTTCGACCACCGCAACATCGTGCGCGTGCATTCGGTCTTCGAGGCGAACAACACCGCCTACATGGTGATGCGCTTCGAGGAAGGAGAGGATCTGGCGACGCGGTTGCACCGCTGCGGCACGCTCTCAGAGACGGAACTCACCGAATTCCTGCTGCCGATCATGGACGGGCTGGAGCTGGTGCACGCGACAGGGTTCATCCACCGCGACATCAAGCCGGAGAACATCTACGTCCGCCAGGACGGCAGTCCGGTGCTGCTCGACTTCGGCTCGGCGAGGCAATCGTTCGGCAACTCGAAGACGATGACGATCCTGGTCGCGCCTGGCTATGCGCCGCTCGAGCAGTACTACGGCGACGCCTCGACGCAGGGTCCGTGGACCGACATCTACGGATTGGCCGCAACCTGCTATCGGGCGATCGCCGGCAATGCCCCGCTCGATGCGGTGGCACGCGCGAAGGGCGTGCTCGGCAGTGCGCGCGACATGTTGACGCCGGCCACCGAGGCCGGACAGGGCCGGTACGGCGAACGCCTGCTTGCCGCCGTGGACCGCGCGTTGCAGCTCAGCGAACGAGACCGGCCGCAGGGAATGGCCGAATGGCGGCGAGACATCGTGGGCCCGCGCGCGGCGCGCGACCTTCAAGGATCCGCGATTCCCGTCGTAGCGGTTCCAGCATCCGCTCGGGCCGCGGCGCCGACAGCACCCGTGGTGGCACACGACGCCGCGCCGATGCACGCTCCGGCGGGCAGCACCTCGTCGGTGTCGACCTCGACGACGCCGACGATCTCGCCGGCGGCGAAGCAGCCGCACGCGTTTACCCCCTGGGCCACGGCTGTTCTGGCATCGACGCTGGTCGGCATCGCGGTGTACTTCGTCGCCGCGCCGCGACCGCTATCCAATCCCACGCCGCCGCCAGTCGCCTCGGTTCCAGCGAGGCCGGCGGTGGTTCCCTCGACTGCGCTCGCGTTGCCGGCCACTGCGACGAACGCGTCACCGCCATCGTCGGATGCCGCTCCACCGGTGCCGACGGCGACCACTGCGTCTTCCGTGGTGACGCGACTCGCGTCAACCCGCCCTGCTGCGGCCGTCGTGCCCTCGGCGCGACCGCCTCCCGTCCCGGGTCCGCCGCCGTCACCGGAATCGGTCGCACCGACGACGGTGGGAGCGCGGCCAGCCGCGCTCGGCCTCACGCTGGCGAGCACCACGCCGACCGTGGCAATGGTGTCGCAAGCGCCGTCACCCGGCGCATCTACGTCTGTGACGGAAACGCTGCGTCAGGACCCGGTGACTCGACGCCGCGACGAGCAACTCGATGCAGCCGACGCGGCCTTGCGTCGCGGCGATTCGGGCGCCGCTGCGCAGATACTTGCTCCGTTGGCAGCGGCCGGTGTGACACGCGCGCAGGCCATGCTGGGTCGCACGCAGGAAGC
Source organism: Caldimonas sp. (assembly GCA_039933535.1). GTDB lineage: Bacteria > Pseudomonadota > Gammaproteobacteria > Burkholderiales > Burkholderiaceae_C > Schlegelella_A. The sequence continues at coordinate 4,005 of JBDTNU010000090.1, forward strand.
GCGCACCGGCAGTCAGCGAAGCGACTTCGAGGCCTATGTCTGGTACGGCGTGGCGGCACGCGGCGGCGAGCCGGGGGCGCAGTCGATGAAGGACAAGGTCGCCGCGCGGCTGCAGCCCGCGGAGATCCGGCAGGCAGAGAAGATCGTCGAGCACTGGAAGCCCCGCGTCGAAGACGCCGCGGGCAGCAACCCCTGACTGCATTGCCGCGACGCTTGTTGACTTCGCCGATGTGCTTGTCGAGGTCGAGGTTCGCGCCGTGAACGCAAGCGCGAAGGCAGTCGCCTGCGCCTTGCTTGCGGTCGCGCTGCTCGGCTGCGCCAGCGACCAGGAAAAGATCGTGGCGATCAACGCCCTGAACCAGGGTTTCCGGGTCGAATACGAGAAGCTTCTTGCCGAGAAGGGCACGCGCGTCTACAAGCAGAGCCGAGCCGATGCCTTCGTCGCGATGCGCGTGGCGCTCGCTGAGCTCGGCATGCGCACCGAGCAGCAGGACATGACGCTCGGCCACCTCGCTGTCGCAGCGAATGCGCCGTTCCCCCTGTCCGACGAGGAATGGCGCACCGCGTCGCAGGCGGATCTGCCGCTGTTGCGCCGGTTGATCACGCCCTATGTCGGCGTGGCCGCGAACTTCGTGCAGTTCGAGCCACAAGGCCTCGAGGTCGTGATCAACGCCACCTTTTTCGAAGTGACCGAAGGCACCGATGTGTCGCTCACCGTTCGCCTGCGCGAGATCGCGCCACCTCGCTCGGGCTGGCCGCGCCGCGAGTACGTCTCACCGCACGTGCTCGGAATCGGGCTGGAGAAGATTTTCGGCACGTTCGAGCGCGAGCTGCGCGCCGGGCCACAGCGCTAGGCGACCCGGCCCGCAGCGCTAGGGCCGCAGGCTGTCGTAGATCGCCCGCGTCTCCGCCGTGGGCTCGCTCTTCGAGCGTGCCGCGAGCACGGCGCGCAAACGTTCGTAGGTCGACATCGCCTCGCTCAGGTCGCCTCGTCGCTGGCAACAAAGCATGAGATTTCGATAGAGCGCCTCGCATTGCTCGTCGACGTCGATGCAGCGCAGATAGCAGTCGATCGCGGCGTCGATGCGACCGTCCTCTTCCCATCGCCGCGCGATGCGCGAGACCGCGCGCAACAGCCGCGCCCGCAATTGCTCGCGCCGCGCGATGTAGGCGGGCTGCTCGGCATCGTCCGACAGGAAGGGCCCCTTGTAGAGCGCCAGAGCATCGTCGAGCATGGCCAGCAATGCTTGGTCGGTGGCACGGGTGCTGGGCTCGCGCAACGCGTCGTCGATCGCCGCGAACACCTGTTCGATGGCCCAGCCGTCGATCCAGAAAAGCGCGGCATTGAGGCTCAGCCGACCGTCGCGCAGCTTGAGCGAGTCGTCCTCGTCGAAGATGCGACGCAAGCGATGCAGCGTGGCCGTGAACGACTTGTGCGCATAGTCGGCATCGACGCGCGGCCAGAGCGCGTCGGCGAGTTGATCGGCCCGAACGTTCTGGCCGCCGAGCGCGATCAACACCTTGAGCAACTCGACCGGACGACCCGGTCCCTTCGCCGAGAACTCGACCGGTTCGCCGCCTCGTCTCAGGTCGAAGCTGCCGAGCGTCGTCACCTCGAAGGCCCAGGGCCAACGGCGCAGGCGCAGCCCGCCCGGCGGCGGGGCGAGGCGACCGGTGCTGATCAACAGGCGGGTCTGCTCCACGGCAATGCCGTGCTTCAGGGCAGCGGCGCAGACGTTGCCGAGCATTTCCGCAGGCACGCCAACGACACGCCGAACGCCGAGTTCGCGAGCCAGTCCTAGGCCTGACTGCAGCGGCGCGATCGACGCCGCGTCGTCACCGAACGAGATCGCGCAGCCGGCCTGCGTGATTCGGGTCGCGAGTCGCAGCAAGGGATTGTTCAGTCGCTCGGCCAGCGACTCGGCGAGGCGCAACTGGGCTTCGGTGGCACTGCGATCGCGATCGGCAGCCAGCAGCTGCGCCATGGTGATTCGCGCCAGTCCTTCCGGCCATGGCAATCCGGACTCGCCGCCGACAAGGGCCGCGTTCCTCGCCTCGCGCAATGCGTCGCCCGGCTGGCCGGTGGCTCGGGCGAGCAGCGCGCGAAGGTAATGCACGAACGCCAGGTCGCCGCGCCGCAACGGCAGCGCGCCGACGAGCTCGAGCTCGGCGCGTGCGGCCTCGGTGTCGTCGCGCGCCAGGTCGGCGGCCACGCAGAGCATGCGCAGCCAGGCGTCGTAGCCATGAATCGCCTCATCGGCGGCGAGTGCGAGGCCCGCCTGCGCGGACGCGTGCGCGCGTGCGGCCTCGCCGTCTATCAGTTCGCGCAGGGCCTGGCTGGCCGCGATCGCGAGACGCGACTCGCCGCCGCGGGCATCGATGCCACTGTCGATCGCGGCCGCTCGCGCGACGTCGCCGTTCAACGAAGCCGTGTTCGAGCGCACCAGCTCGCTGCCGACCCGATCGCCGTCGTCGCGGAACGGAGCCGACGGAATGGCGCCGGGATGACCGGCGTCGCGCCACAGCCGTGCCGAAAGCACGACGGCGGGCATTGGCCCGCCCGCATCCGCAGAAGCGGCACGGCACTGGTCGTATCGAACCAGCCATGCGTCCATCGCCGCAAGGTCGTCGAACTCACGCAGCATGGTGTCGATGACGCCGACGCAGCTGCGAGCCATGCCGACGTGGTCGCCGCCGCGCTCGAAAGCCGCGAAGGCGGCTTCGAAGCGACGCCGTGCTGCACGCGGGCTCGCGTGGCCGAGCGCCTGACCGTGCGCAAGGAGCAGGACTGCGTCGTTGGCGACCAACTCCGGAGGCAGTAGCTCGAGCCAACCGGCCAGTGTGGCGTGTCGACCCTGGGCGAGCAACATGTCGGCCTGTTCGGCGGTCACAGCGGCGGCATCGGCCCAGGACCGCGATTGCACGAACAGCATCAGCGCATCTTCCGGCTGGCCGGAGTCGCGCAGCAGCGTCGCGGCCCGGCGCAGCGCGTCGACACCGATCGCTTCAGGCAGATCGCGCGCGGCGCGATGGAGCAGGAACTCCTTCAGCAGCGGATGAAAGATGAAGACTCGGCCGTCCGCACCGAGCAGTTCCTTCACGAAGTAGTCGTTGTGCGCGAGGTTGAGGAGGGCAGGGCCGGCCATCTTGTCACCGGAGAGCGACCGTGCGATCTCGATCGTCACGCGGGGAAGGCAGGCCACCAGAAGCAGCAGCCGCTGTGTCGATGCATCGAATCGCTCGAAGATTTCGCCGGCGAGATAGTCGAAGACGACCTTTGGTGTCGCATCTGCCGACAACTGCGACTGGGCGTCGGAGAGCTTGTCGCGCTCGAGCATCAGCACGAGCGCGGCGGCCCAGCCATCGGCACGCTCGAGAAGCTGGGCAGTACGGCCGCCGTCCAGCGACTTGCCGCGGAGCTGCGCCATCGTGCCTAGCTCCGGGGCGGTGATCCGTAGCGCGTCGGCGTCGATGCAGACCATCTGGCCACTGGCCTGCAGCCGTGTCAGCCTCACCGGCGGCGGTGTGCGGCATGTGACGACGAGGCAGCCGTGGGTCGGCACCTCGGGCAGCCCGGCCTCGAGAATGGTGCGAAGCGGACTCTCGGACGACAGGTCGTTGATGTTGTCGAGCACCAGCGCCCGTGGACCTCGGGGACCGGCGAACACCGCGCGGAAGAAGCGGCGCGAGAAGGCGCTCAGGTTGGCCCGATGCTCGGGGCCGAACACCGGCAGCGTTGCGCCCTCCGGTTGCAACTTTCCAACGGCGTGCGCAAGGTAGTGAAAGAAGGTCTCGCCGTCCTCATCGTCCTGGTCGAGCTGATACCAGGCCCAGCGGAATCTGCGCGCCTCGAGGTAGCTCGCAGCGAGCGTCGTCTTTCCGAATCCCGGCGGCGCAGAAATCCAGACGACCGTGCGCGCGGCCGAGCCGTCCATCCGGATGAACAGGCTTTCGCGCTGGACGGCGGCGCCCAGCTCCGGTCGAGTCGACTTGGCGAACGCGGTGGTCGATAGGCGTTGGGGCATGGTCTCGCGAGCAATCGGCCTGAGCCGATGATCGCATTGCAGCGGCGTCCCGGCGAGAGTCGGGCGGCTCAAACGTTCGGGCGATGAGAGGCTCGTTGCCAGAGCCTAGTATTCGACTCCACGAGCTTCGATGTGGCTGCTGACGCCGACGACCGTATTCATGGGTCGATACTCGCGCCTGCTGTCCAGTCAGCTGGCGGACTTCGCATCGATACGCAGCGGGCAGCGGGTCCTCGACGTGGGCTGCGGCACCGGCGCGCTCACGAGCGAGCTGGTCGCGCGGCTTGGACCCTCGGCGGTTGCCGCCGTCGATCGTCCGAGCCATTCGTCGCAGCGACGCGGGAGCGCCCCTGGTGTCGATGTTCGCCGGTCGCCAGCCGAACACCTGCATCACGGCGGCGGTGAGGGGTTCTTGCGAATCTTCTGGGACGCGGCCCGGACGCTTGCGCCGGGGTCGACTGAGTCTCACCTGCCGGGCACCGCAAGGGCCATCTGGCCGAACTCTTCGAGGGCGTCGGGCTGCGTCGGATCGAGTCGGCCGCGCATTCCGTGAGGCTCGAGCATCAGACCTTTGATGGTTGGTGGGAGCCGTTCATCGTCGGCGTGGGTCCAGCAGGTGCCCTCCGAGCCATTCACGGTCACGGACGTGGCCTGGGTCGCCCGCGACCGGCGTCGCACGGGACGCCGACCGCCGTTTCCGTTTCTAGACCCGGCTCGTGACGAAGTCTCCGGACCTGCCGCGGATACGTTCGTCCAAGGACGCGGCGGGGTCAAGCGGGACGTCCGAAGGCTTCGGCGAGGGGATCGAGCCCAAGCTGTGCCGAACCAGTTGGTCCGGCTTGCGACGCGTCTCCTCCGCGTCCCAACCCCTCCACCAGGCACGGCAGCACAGTACCCAGTCGGCGTGTTGCGCATCGCTCAGGCCTACCTCGTTGACGGCGATCCCGAGGTACGGGTTCAAGGAAGCGGGTTGGCCCGTGGATCTGGCAAGGGTGCCCGCGCGAGATGCTGAGCGAACGGAGCTGCTTTCGGGGTGGGTGTATGAATCGAGAATCGAATGATCGTGCATGACCGTCCTTTTGATGACACCGGCGGCATTTGTTCGAAGGTAGTCCTGTTCCTTCGCCGTCGGTTGCCCGCGGGTGACGTTTCAGCGATGTCCCGCGCTCGCGCGGCCCCAGGGACTACGTCGGCATCGCTCGACGGCGTTTCGACCTACGCGCCGACGGCGCCTTCGCCGAGCCGCAATGCGCGCCGGCGCACAGAGCACGGAGCGCATCTCAGGCACGCGTGAGGGGTCACACGGCGCTGGCGAAGGCCGAGTCCATCATCGCCTGGGTGCCACGCGAGAACTCCAGTGGACAGGGATAGACCGCGCCTTCTCGCACAGCGCGATTGAAGGCGGCTGCCTGCAGCTCGTAGTGGCTCACCGACGGCCATCGTTCGGTGATGGTTTCCATGCCGCGGTGCAGTTCCAGCCGGGCTTCGCCGAAAACGCGGGCATTGAACGGCGTGGTCATTCGCAGCACGCCTTCGTCGCCATGGAAGGTCATCTCCTGGCGGGGATGCATGCGGATCGAGGTGAAGGCGACGTAGTCGGCCTGGCCGAACTTCGCAGTGATCGCGGCATAGACATCGACGCCGTGTTCCCACTGGATGCGAGCTCGCACGTCGGTCGCCTCCAGGCCGGTGGCAAACCGGGCGCCGCCCATGACATAGACGCCGATGTCACGCAGTCCGCCCCCGCCCATGTCGGCCTGGTTGCGGATATTGCTCGCGTCCCGGTTGTTGAAGGAAAAGGCCCCGTCGATGCGCCAGAGTCGCCCGACCGCGCCATCTGCAAGCAGCTCGCGTGCGCGCTGCCATTGCGGGTGGTGCACGATCATGAAGGCTTCGGCCGCCACGACGCTCGCCGCGTCGCGGGCCGCGATCAGCGAGTCGAAGTCGCCCGCCTGCATGGCCATCGGCTTCTCGCACAGCACGTGCTTGCCGGCCTGCATGGCCTTGAGGCTCCACTCGACGTGCAGACGGTTGGGCAACGGGATGTAGACCGCGTCGATTTCGGGATCGGCCAGCAATGCGTCGTAGCTGCCATGCACGCGCAGACCGGGCGCGAACACGCGGAACGGCTCGGCCTTGGCCGGATCAGAGGTGGCCAGCGCGGCGACGTGGCCGCCCGGCGCCATCGTCAACGCCGGCCCCATGAATTCCCGAGCGAACTTCGCGGCTCCCAGAATGCCCCAGCGCACATCCGACATGGTCTACCCCTCCACAACTGCCAGTTGGGTTCAGGATAGCCGCTGCCGGACGCGCTGTTCGCGCTGCTTGCCTTGTCTCCTCGCCAGTCAGTCCTGTTCGGCCAGCACCTGCGCCTGCGATTTCCCATACGGATAGAAATTCGCCTTCTCGCCCTTGGCCCATGCGGCTCGCTGCTCTGCGCCGCCGATGTCCCAGTCCGGACGGCAACGCCGCAGCACCGCACGCAGGTCGAGTCGCAACTCCTCGACCGTCGGCCGGCCGAAGAACCAGTAGCCCATGTAGATCTTGTAGATGCGCAGGCCGGGCTCGAGCACCAGGGTGTGCGGAATCATCGGGTTGTGATGCGGGTCGGTGTACTCGGCGATGTCGAGGTCCTTCTGGAGCTTGCGTCCGGCATCGGACAGGAACGGCCAGTGGGCACCGACGGCGGCGCGGAACTCGTTCGTCTCGAGCAGGTTGTCGGTCGAGATGGTCACGAGTCGGCAATAGCCGACCTCCATCTCGCGGTGAAGCTGCTGCAGCCCTTCGTGTTGCCGCCTGTCCCTTGGACAGAAGCCGCCGCGCGAGAGCACCAGCACCAGCGGCTCGTCTTGCTGCAGCTCCGACAGCGTGCGGTGCTTGCCGTGCTGATCCGAAAGCTCGTAGTCGGGGAACACGGCGCCGGGAACGATGTCCGCTCTCATGCGCGGATGCTCTCGACGTGGCGCACCGCCTCCCTGGCCGCTTCCTCCGGCGTCTTGCCACGCTCGCGGGCGACGATGTAGGGCGCGTACCACCCCGACCAGTGATGCTTCGGTGCGGTCGCTTCGTAGCCGCCATGATGCTCCTCCGCCTCGCGCAGAAGCTCCGTCAGCGTCGCGACATCCGCGCTGCCGACGCCTCGCCCCGGAAGCCGCGTCTTGATCTCCTGCAGTACCCAGCCGTTGCCGTCCGGATCGTTGAAGGAAGCGAACGTGAAATAGGAGCGGTGTGCCGGATCCGGCCCCGGCACGCGGCCCTCGGTCCCGGTGAAGTGCAGGCCGCCTTCGAAGTGGAACGCCTCGCTCACATCGACCCCGTAGCCGATCAGCTCGGCCCGTGCCGCCTCGATGTCGTCGACCATGAGGAGCAATCCCTGGACGGAGCCCGGCGTGGCCTTCGTGAGTCCCTTGCCGATGAAGAACGAGCAGGGCGAACCGGGGGGCGTGAGTTGCACCACCCGCCAGCTCTCGCCACTTGCGAAATCGGCGTCCAGCCGCCAGCCCATGCCCAGATAGAAGCGCTTGGCGCGCTCGACATCGGACACCGGGATCACGACGACCTCCAGCTTCATGTCGACCTTGCCGGC
>JBDTNU010000091.1:0-11548 GCA_039933535.1 Caldimonas sp.
TCACGATCGCCACCAACATGGCCGGCCGCGGCACCGACATCGTGCTCGGCGGCAATGTCGAGAACCAGATCAAGATCATCGACGCCGACGATTCGATCGTCGAGGCCGACAAGGCCGCGCGGGCGACGAAGCTGCACGACGAATGGCAGGGCTTGCACGACTCGGTAAAGCAGCAAGGGGGCTTGCGCATCATCGCCACCGAACGACACGAGTCGCGGCGCATCGACAACCAGTTGCGCGGCCGCTCGGGCCGGCAAGGCGACCCTGGCTCGTCGCGCTTCTACCTTTCGCTCGACGATTCGCTGATGCGCATCTTTGCCGGCGACCGCGTACGCGCGATCATGGAGCGGCTGAAGATGCCCGACGGCGAGGCGATCGAAGCCGGCATCGTCACCCGCTCGATCGAAGGCGCGCAGCGCAAGGTCGAGGCGCGCAACTTCGACATCAGAAAGCAGCTGCTCGAATACGACGACGTGGCCAACGACCAGCGCAAGGTCATCTACCAGCAGCGCAACGACATCCTCGAGGCCCAGACCCTCGCGGCGCAGATCGCCAACCTGCGCGGCGGCACGATGGAGGACGTGGTGCGCACCTTCGTGCCCGCCGAAAGCGTCGAGGAGCAGTGGGACCTGCCCGGTCTCGAAAAGACGCTGCGCGAGGAATGGCAGCTCGACGTGCCGCTGCGTGCCGAGGTTGAAAAGAGCGACGCGATCAGCGACGAGGACGTCGTCGACAAGGTGAAGACGGCGGCCGACGAGGCCTTCCAGTACAAGGTCGATCGGGTCGGGATCGAGCAGTTCACGCCCTTCATGCGCATGATCCTGCTGCAGTCGATCGACCAGCACTGGCGCGAGCACCTGGCGGCGCTCGACTACCTGCGCCAGGGCATCCACCTGCGCGGCTACGCGCAGAAGAACCCGAAGCAGGAATACAAGCGCGAGGCCTTCGAGCTGTTCGAGCAGCTGCTCGATGTTGTGAAGATGGACGTCACGCGCGTGCTGATGACGGTGCGCGTGCAGTCCGAAGAAGAAGTGGCGCGCGCGGCCGAGGCGATCGAAGAGCGCGCCGAGCACATCAGCAACGTCACCTACACGCACCCCAACGACGACGGCAGCGTTTCGCAGGAAGCCGATCAGGCCACTACGCAGGCGGTGCTCGGCGCCATCGCTGCCGGCATGACCGCGCCGCAGGTCATCGGCGGCTCGATGCCCAAGGTGGGGCGCAACGATCCGTGTCCCTGCGGCAGCGGCAAGAAGTACAAGCTCTGCCACGGCAAGCTGGCCTGAGGGCCGGTCGCGATCGTTCAGACCGAGGTGAGCATTCGCCTCAGTCCGAGGCCGAACGCGACGGCATCGAGCTTCAGAGGTCGACCGAGTAGACGATGAACCCCGTGTACGCGGCCAGCTTGTCGTAGAGGAGCCGGCCAGCGTGATTGGTTTCGTGCGTGTGCCAGTAGACACGCTTCGTGCCGGCCGAGCGGGCAAGCTCGTACAGCGCCACGATCAGCGACCTGCCGACGCCCTGGCCCCGTTCGGACTCGAGCGTGAACAGGTCGTTCAGGTAGCAGCTCGGCTCGGCCCGCAGGGTGCTGCGATGGAAGACGTAGTGCGCCATCCCGACCAGCCGGCCCTCGCGCACGGCGACCAGCGCGCCCATCGGCTCGGCCGGATCGAAGAAGCGCCGCCAGGTGGTCTGCGTGATCTCGTCGGCCAGCGCCGTTTCGCCCTCGCGGCCATAGAAAGCGTTGTAGCCGTCCCAGAGCGGCTTCCATGCGGCGTAGTCGCCGAGCTGGGCGGGGCGGACGAACCCGGGTGCGAGTGCTGAGGTCAAGGGGGCTATCGGGTCGCTGCGAAGGCGAGGGCGAGTGTCGCCGACAGGATCGACATCCGCACCGGCTTCTCGCTGAAGACGAGACCGAAGGTCTTGACCGCTTCCGCGATGTCGGTCTCGTCGACAATGCCCATCAGCACCTGCGCCGTCAGAACGACGATCGGTGCCGATGCATCCTCTTCACGCAGCGATGCGATCAGTTTGATCGTGCTGCTTTCGCCGACGATCCAGTCGATCACGAAGCCGTCGTAGCGCTGAACCTTGGCGCTCGAAGCGAGGTCGGCGGTCTTGTAGAAGGGACGCGCTTCGTAGCCGCTCGATTCGAAGTGGGCGCAAATCGAGTTGGTGAGGTCCTGGTCATCATCGAGAACCGCGATGACCTTTCGTGCTCCCACGCTCGGCTTCGCCACGAGACGGTCGATCTTGTAGGTGACGCCTTCTGTGGTCTCGCCGGCGACCACAGCGGCCCATCCCATCGACGTGTTGATCGCGACCAGCGAATCGGGCCTGGGATTGGCAACGACGTCGCCGAGCCAGAGCTGGCAGTCGAGGGTCACCGGGCCGAGTCTCATCGCACCGAGGACCGAGCCCTGGACCGGGTCCAGGGTGACCACCTGGACGAGGCTCTCGCCGAACAGCGCACCTACGCGCTCGAGGTCTTCGAGTGTCCAGGTCGATGCGCCCGTCATGCGCCGGTGGGCTTGCGAGTAAGAAAGGCCGAACGCATCGGCAAGCCACGGCGACTGCCGGTACTTGGGCAGGCCGTGGCGTTCCATAAGCGCTCGAACGCAGCGAACCGCGAGAGAGGGGACGCCTTCGACGGCGTTGCCAGAGTCAGTCGAATCGCTGGTCATGGTCTCGAGGGGGCGAAAAGTTCTTGCATCGATTGTCAATGTGTTAATCAATAGACGATCATATTTTGCTAGAAGTAGCTTGATTCGCAATCAATTGCACCGTAAAGTAAACCGAAAGCGCACGTCGCTCGGCGGCGATCCGGGCGCGTTGATTTCAGCTGATTTGTTGTGGATGACCTGTCGAACGTCCCGAGAACTCACGAGGAGATCCCATGAAAGCACTACTGATCGATGATCATCCGCTCATTCTTTCGGGCCTTCAAAGCATCGTCCAGGGGCTTGACGAGGACGTCGTTGTCGTCTGCGTCGGGACCGCTCGCGCCGCTCGCGAAAAGCTGGCCGCAGACTCGGAGTTCGATCTTGTGTTGCTTGACCTTCAGTTGGGTGATACCAGCGGTTTCGATCTCTTGGTCGAACTCCGCGCCGCCTACCCTTCGATATCGGTCGTCGTGGTGTCGTCCTCCGACGCCAACGAAGACGTTTCGCGCGCCATCTATCTGGGCGCCATGGGATTCGTCCCCAAGCGAGCCAGCAACGAAATTCTGTTCGAGGCTCTGCACAGGGTGATGTCTGGCGACGTCTACGTGCCGCCGATGGTCTTGCGTTCGCAATCGACAACGAAGCCTGGAGAGCGGCGTGACGACGAGGGCAGGATTCCGGTGCGCGAAGCAGCACCGGCCCCGGACCCGGCCACGGCGCGAACGCAGGCGGCCTCGCTCGGCCTGACACCTCGCCAGACCGATGTGCTCCAACTGCTGCTCCAAGGGCAATCGAACAAGCTCATCGCGCGCGCCCTCAATCTCTCGGTCGAAACCATCAAGGATCACGTGGCCGCCGTGCTTCGTACCTTGAACGTAAGCTCTCGCACGCAGGCCGTTCTCGCAGTGAGCCGGATGTCGAATCGAGGATCGGCTTCTCCGTGGCGAGAGCCGTCGCGTGGCGACGTGCGGCAGGGTTGATATCACGGCGCCGTCACCGACGCTTGAAATCCGGACCCTCGGGTTCCCCGTTCATTCCTTAGCCTCACAGCTTCGGCGGCCTCGCCCGCTAGAAGCGATCTGCGCTCACACGAGAGTTGGCCCCGGGGGTACGTTCGAGGACTTCGGTTGCTACTGGCTCGGCGGGGAACTCGATTTCGAAGTGCGTACCTTTGCCTACCGTGCTTGTGGCGGCAATGGTTCCCCCGAGATGCTCGACCAGGGTGCGCACGATCGCGAGGCCGAGCCCGGACCCTTCGCCTCGCCGATCGGCGCTCGTCGCAATCCTGTCCGGGTCAAACAGGGTCGGTAGCGCCTCCTCCGGAATTCCCGGTCCCGTGTCGGCGACCGTGAAATGCAGGCGCCGGATCGAAGGGTTGAATGGACTGAGCGAAATCCGAACCTGCCCCGCTTCTGTGTATCTGATCGAGTTGACCACGAGGTTGGTCAGAACCTGATCGATGCGCGATCCATCGGCGACAACGAATATCGGGCCCGCTGGCAACTCGACGACGACGTCGAGGCCCTTTGCCACCGCGAGCCCTCGCGCCGCTTCCGCCAAGGCTTCAACAAGCGCGCAAGCGTCGAAGGGTTTCGGATGCATCGCGAGTCGGCCCGCTTGGCCGTTGGCCAGGGTGAGCAGGTCACGAAGCTGTGTGTTCAGAAGCAATGACGAACGGCGCATGCGGCCGATCAGTTCCGCGTCGTGAGCGAATGCGCTGCCATGGCGCATCTCGATGACATCCAACGCCGACACGATGCTCTGAAGCGGGGATCGAAGCTCGTGACTAACCTTCGCCAGGAACGCGCTTCGCGCGGCGCTGACCTCGTGCACGGCGATAAGACGAGCGCGTTCTTCTTCAATCGCGCGTATGTTGTGAATGCGGCGGATGAGCGAAGAAAAGAAGATCGGTGGAAAGGCGAGCGTCAGGAGAAAGGCAAGAGTGAGTTCAAGCTCAGAGCGCCAGAACTCGCTTGTCGCAAGCAAGGTGGCACCTAGTAGTGCGGCACCCCACGCCAGGTACATGGTCCGTATCCCGTAGCCGAGGCCGCTCCGAAGGATGACGACCAGGAGAAGCGGATTCAGGAAAGCAAACGTTCGCGGATCTTCGATCAGGACAGCGATGATGAAGAGTGGGTCAAGGATCAGGAAGGCATACAAGAGCCCGATGCCGCCTGTGCCCGAAGCACGGAGCGTTCGAAGGTGAAAAAAGCTCAGGCCGCCGTAGACCGCGGCCAACGCAAGAATGATCCAGAGCGAAGGGGGAATGGACGTCCCTGACCAGAACCGGATCAGCCATATCGACGCGATCCCCAGGCAAGCGATGCCTCGCAACTGCGCTCGCTCGCGCAAGTGCTTCTTGCTTTCGGGAACGCGGTGTGCGCCGAAAAATTCGATAAGCCGTGCGAAATTGGAAGCATCAGCCATCTTTGTGCTCGAGTCCGTGTGTCCTCGGTCGTTTGCGAATTGGACCGCTCCAGTCTAGCGGCGTCGATAGTCGCAAAGCCCATGCGAAGGGGGCTCGCGCGATCTGGCGCGGCGAGTGCTCAGCGAGCTATCCTTGCGGCGCATGGCTCACCGATCGAACACGGACGTCGCCGTTCAGCGCGAATTGCTGAAGCTCGCGCTTCGGAACTCGACGCGGAGCGCGCCTCTTCAGTTGCTCGCTGTCGGTGTCGTCGTCGCCTTCGGCTTTCATGCCGGCGCTGTCGTCGTCTCCAGCCTGGCCGCGGTGCTCGGCCTTGGTGTCGCTGCGTGGCGCTATTCGATGTCCCGGCGCTATTCGTTTTCCGATGAGCTTGTCGAGGGGCGCGTTGTGCGCGCCAGGTGGGAGCTCGAAGGCAACTCCGTTCTTGCCGGCCTGTTGTGGGCAATGTGTTCGGTAGGTATCTACCCTTATCTGCGAGACACGACGGCCACGACATACGTGGTCATCGCCATCGGATCGGTGGCCACGGCGGCCCTCTTCATGTCGCTGGTGGGTCGGTCGTTCAACTGGCTCGTGACCTTGTCACTTGGCTCCGTAGTGGTGGTCAGCGTCGTTGTCGAATCGGTCCGTTCCTACCCCTTGGCGGCGCTTGTGGGCCTGTTCGCCATCACGATGGTGCGGGCTTCGAGGGAGGTCAGCGATGCGACCACCCGCGCGATTCGTCACGGCATGGAAAAGGATCTTGCGAATGCCTCGCTCGTTGAAGCAAAGGAGACGGCAGAGCTTGCCAATGCCGCAAAGTCGCAGTTCCTCGCGACCATGAGTCACGAGATTCGCACGCCCATGAACGGCGTGCTTGGTTCGCTCGATCTGCTCAGGCATTCCGAGCTGGACTCGAAGCAGCGCCGCCTGGTCAACACAGCGGTTTCGTCCGGAAGCTCGCTGATGGAAATTCTCAACGACGTTCTCGACCACTCGAAGATCGAGGCGGGCAAACTGATCCTCGCCAGCACGTCGATGTCCATTCACTCGATCGCAACGTCGGTGATCGGGCTGTTTCGCGCCAATGCCGAGGGCAAGGCGTTGACGCTGCAGCTCGATCTCGATCCGAAGGTGGTCGATTGGGTGCTCGGTGATGCACAACGCCTCAAGCAGGTGTTGCTGAACCTCGTCGGCAACGCCATCAAATTCACCGAGAGTGGTGGCGTCACGCTGACGATACGTGCCGCCGTCGCGCCGCCCGGCCGGGCCAGCACGACCTTCGAGATTTCCGACACGGGCCTGGGCATCCCTGCAGACTCGCTGCCCCGGTTGTTTCAGCCTTTTCATCAAGTGATCGGCAAGGACAAGCGGCGCGCCAGCGGCACCGGCCTGGGACTGGCTATCAGTCAGAGAATCGCCGAGGCGATGAACTCGCGCATCACGGTCGAGAGCACCGTGGGCAAGGGCTCGCGGTTCGCGTTCACGGTTCTGTTCGAGGTCGATCCGCAACCGGCGCATCCGGCGCCGCTCGATTCATCGATGGGATCGCTCGACGGCGACTCGGCATTCGGCGGCGTCGTGTTGCTTGTCGAAGACAACGAAGTCAACCGCATGATCGCGCGGGAAGTGCTGCATTCGTTGGGGCTGCGTGTGCACGAGGCCGCCGACGGTGTGGAAGCGTTGCGCTCGTTGGCGGCGCATCGGGTCGACCTGGTCCTGATGGACTGCCTGATGCCCGTTCTCGACGGCTACGACACTGCCCGCGAAATCCGCAGGCGCGAGGCCGCCACGTCGTCGGATCGCATTCCGATCATCGCCGTAACGGCCAATGCCTTCGACGACGACGTCGCGCACTCGCGCGAGGCGGGCATGGATGCCCACCTTGCCAAGCCCTACACGCGGGCGCAGCTGAAGGACGTGTTGAAGAACTGGCTCTGACGACGGGCCACTAGAGCGTCGACCACTCGCTGAGCCCGGTTCGCTCGAAGCCCCATGCCGTGTCGAGCTCGAAGCGCTTGATCTCTTCGACCGCGCCCGCGACGGCGCCGCCCACTTTGCGGACCTGTGCCCGCGCAAGCCGCTCCATGAGGCGAAGATCGCGGTCGGTCAGTCTCAATGCACTCAACGCCCAGAGGTCGACGACCGCCTGCAAGGATTCGTACGTGATCGGCGCTGCAAGACGGCGAGCCTGAAGGGCATAGAGAATTCCGCGAAGGCGCGGATTCGCTGCCCTGACAACCTTGAGAAGAGCTGCTTCGCCTTCTCCATCCTCGACCACGAGATCGACGAGACCCGCTCGTTGCAGCTGGGCCGCGGAGTAGATCTGGCCCGACAAGATCATGTCGTTGGCGATCCCGAAGCCACCCTTGCGTATGGTCAGGTGCCAGGCGCCCATGCCGGGAAACAGATTGAACAGAACCTCTGGAAAGCCGGCCTGGGCGCTGCGCTCGAAGATCACGTTGTGATGCAGAAGCGCCGACTCCAGGCCACCGCCCAAGGTGTCTCCCTGGACCAGCGCTGTCGTGTGGACACCGAGCTGCGCCGCGTTCTCCAACCACCAGACGAGATCGACGCACCGTCTGGCATAGAGCTTCAACGAATCGATATCGCGTGCTCTCACGAGCAGCGCGAACAGTGAAAGGTCGCCGCCGAAGTTGAATACACCTGGCACGCCAGAGGCCATTACGAAGTGCTTGACGAGCCCAGGGTTGGCGCTGATGTCGCTGAAGACCTGTTGCAGCTCGGCCATGGCTGCCAGGCTGTAGCACTGGATCGGCTTGACGACGATCCGCGCCGTGAGCATCGAATACTCCGGATTCCATTCGAGCCACATGTATCGATACACCCGCTCCAGCGCGGGTGGAAGCGCCGTCGCGGATTCGGTCATACAGCCACGAGAACGTGCATGAAGAGGTCGAAATTCACGACCGTGGATTCGACGATCGCCGCTCTTGCCGAGTCGTCCTGAATCGTGTTGAGGATGACTCGAAGGTCGATCATGTGCTCAGCGTCCATCGTGACGTGAGAGCTGATGAACGAGATACCACGGTCGTCCTCCAGCAGGAGAGACTCCTTGATGGCCGCAGCGATCGGCCCGCCGTACACGGAGGCGATCACTTCCAGCGCGTAGACCATGCCGAGTATCGAGCACGGGTGGCGACGATCGGCCGACCAGTAGTTGTAGCCGTTGAGCGCGAGCATGAACACGCTGGGTTGATGCTGAAGAACCTTCTCGCGACCGACGCCGACGAATTCGAGATCGGAAACCACCCACTCCTCGTGCCCCTTCTCTTCCGTCATGTGATCGTAGAGAAAGTAGCGGACGTCTCGATGCTTGTCGTCCATCCTGCTCGCGGCCGCGGCACACGCCGGATTGAAGTGCCACACAAGATGGTAAAGCTCGAGCAGAAACTTGCGATAGCGGTCAACGGGAAGGCCGTCCGCCACGATCTCGAGAATGCGAGGGTGAGATTCGAAGGCGCGGCGCGCTTCGTCGGTCTGGGTCACTAGATCGATGAAGAAGGGTGTCATAAAGAGGCAGGCTTGGTGATTTTCTCGCTGAAGACGCGACCGGACCGTGTCCGAAGTCTATGCACGATTCAGGCCGTGAACGAGTCAGTGGCTGTGCTCCCACACAGCGCCTTTCCAGATTTGCGTAATTAAACGCTTCAGCCGGCGCACGCCGGGTTCTGCCTGCTACTCAGGTCATGTTACGCGCCACTTCCGGGTGGCGCGTCGTCCTGTTCATAGAATGGTTCGAGACTCGAGAGCACCCTAAGCCATGCCAGTCAACCTCCAAGCGCCGACCGAGCAAAGCCTCTTCGCCGTGACCGGTGTCGCGATCGGAACGGCCATGGCCGGCGTGCGCAAGGCCAACCGCAAGGATGTCACCGTCGCGCTGCTCGATCCGGGCGCGGCGGTCGCCGGGGTCTTCACGTCCAACCGTTTTTTCGCCGCACCGGTGCAGCTATGTCGCGAGCACCTCGCTGCCGGCCCGGAGGTGCGCGCGATCCTTGTCAACACGGGCAACGCCAACGCCGGCACGGGCGCCGACGGGCTGGCTCGCGGGCGCTCGACCTGCGTCGCGCTCGCCGCCTTGCTCGGTTGTGCGCCCGAGCAGGTGCTGCCGTTTTCCACGGGCGTGATCATGGAGACACTGCCCAACGATCGCATCGAGGCCGCCCTGCCGGCCGCGATTGCCGGCGCGCGGGCCGACGGCTGGGGCGCGGCCGCCGAGGCGATCATGACCACCGACACCGTGCCCAAGGCGGCGTCGACCACGCTCGTGATCGGCGGCAAGACCGTGGCTGTCACCGGCATCAGCAAGGGCGCCGGAATGATCCGTCCCAACATGGCGACCATGCTTGGCTTCATCGCGACCGATGCGGTCGTGGCGCCCGCGCTCATGCAGCAGCTCGTGCGCGAGGCGGCTGACGAATCGTTCAACCGCATCACCATCGACGGCGACACCTCGACCAACGACTCCTTCGTGCTGATCGCCACCCAGCGTGCCGGCCATGCGCCGATCGAAAGCCTGGAAAGCGCCGACGGTCTCGCCCTGCGTGAGGCGGTGTTCGACGTGGCACGCCGCCTGGCGCAGGCGATCGTGCGCGATGGCGAAGGCGCCACCAAGTTCATCACCATACGCGTCGAAGGCGGTGCCAGCGAGGCGGAGTGCCGCAAGGTGGCCTATGCCATCGGCCACTCGCCGCTCGTCAAGACCGCGTTCTTCGCCAGCGACCCGAACCTCGGCCGCATCCTGGCCGCCGTGGGCTATGCCGGCATCGACGATCTCGACCAGACGAAGATCGACCTCTTTCTCGACGACGTCCATGTCGCCGAAGGCGGCGGCCGCCGCGCCACGTATCGCGAAGAAGACGGCAAGCGCGTGATGAAGCAAAGCGAGATCACGGTGCGCGTCGACCTGCACCGCGGGCCGCACGAGGCCACGGTGTGGACTTGCGACCTGAGTCTCGACTACGTGAAGATCAACGCCGACTACCGGAGCTGAGCGTGATTTGCGGCGCGCGGTCCGCGTGGGTGCGACGCAACGCGAGCGCGCTTTCGCGTTGCCTTGGCCATGCAGCCGCTGCTACGATGAGCGCTCACTCCTGAACGCAAGCCGATGACCCAGCCCCGCAACCCCATCGTCCACGGCGCCTTCCGCGCTGCGGGTTCGTGGGCTGCGCGTGTCGTCGCGGCGCCGCGTTCCGGCGGCCTCAAGGCCCCCATCTAGCCCTCTCGGCTCGCTTCACATCGAAGTTCCGCTGAGAGATCAGCGGAAGATTCGAACACCCCTCGTCTTCTCCGCTGCCTGGGCCTACCCGGCCCGCAAGGGCCGCCACCCGTGGCGGCCGCGTTGAAAAGAAGCAGGTGAAGCCATGGACTGGCTTTCGAGAATCGCAAGAAGAGTGCTACCGCCGCAGCCCTGGCTTTCCGCCACCGACCTGCTGCGCGACGCTGCCTATCGGCGCCTGTGGACCTCGATCCTGATCAGCTCGTTCGGCGGGCAGGTGACCATGCTCGCACTGCCGCTCACGGCGGCCATCCTGCTGCACGCAACGCCCACGCAGATGGGCCTGCTCACGGCGATGGAGATCGTGCCCTTCGTGCTGTTCTCGCTGCCCACGGGCGTCTGGCTCGACCGGGTCAGGAAGCTGCCGGTCTACGTGGTCGGCGAGCTGACGATCGGCGTCGCGGTGGCGAGCGTGCCGTTGGCGTGGTGGGCCGGCTGGCTGACGATCCACTGGCTCTACGTCTGCGGGCTGGTCATCGGCACCGTCTACACGATCGCCGGCAGCGCGGCGCAGATCGTGCTCACGCAGGTGGTGGCGCGCGACCGCCTGGTCGAGGCGCACGCCAAGAACGCGCTCGCCAGCTCGGGCGCCGAGGTCGCGGGACCGGGACTGGCCGGCGCCTTGATCAAGATCGTCGGCGCGCCGCTCGCCTTGCTGGTCGACGCCGTGCTGGTCACGATCTCGGCCACGATCCTGCGCGGCATCGCCATCCACGAGCAGCCGTGGCGGCCCACGGGCACAGGCTCGCCGATGGCAGAGTTCTGGGCCGACCTGAAGGCCGGCGTGCGCTTCGTGGCGCGGCATCGCCTGCTGATTGCGCTCGCGCTCGTGGTCGGCGGCTGGCAGGCCTGTCACAACGCCGCGATCGTCGTGCAGATACTGTTCGTCACGCGAACGCTCGGCCTCTCCGAGCAGGCGGTGGGACTCTGCTACACGGCGATGGGCGTGGGCACGATCATGGCTAGCGTGTTCGGCAATCGCATCAGCCGGCGCGTCGGGCCGGGCCCTAGCCTGGTTCTCGGCATCGCCATCTGCGGCTGCGGCTGGCTGCTGCTTTCCGTGGCACCCGAGAACGCCTGGGGCGTGGCCTGCTTCACCGCCACGCTGATGATGTTCTCGACCGGCGCGGTGCTGATCTTCATCAACTTCCTGGCGCTGCGTCAGTCGGTCACGCCGGC
>JBDTNU010000092.1:0-11482 GCA_039933535.1 Caldimonas sp.
GTCAACGGCAAGAAGATCCGCCTGACGCAGGAGCGCGACCCGGCGAACCTGAAGTGGGGCGAGGTCGGCGCCGCGATCGTGATCGAGTCGACGGGTCTGTTCCTCACCAAGGAAACCGCGCAGAAGCACCTCGACGCCGGCGCGAAGAAGGTGATCCTCTCGGCACCTTCCAAGGACGACACGCCGATGTTCGTCTTCGGCGTGAACGACAAGAGCTACGCCGGCCAGGCGATCATCTCAAACGCCTCGTGCACGACCAATTGCCTGGCGCCGGTGGCGAAGGTGCTCAACGACAAGTGGGGCATCAAGCGCGGCCTGATGACGACGGTGCACGCGGCGACGGCGTCGCAGAAGGTCGTCGACGGCCCGAGCAACAAGGACTGGCGCGGCGGCCGCGGCATCCTCGAGAACATCATCCCGTCGTCGACGGGCGCGGCCAAGGCCGTCGGCGTCGTCATTCCGGCGCTCAACAAGAAGCTGACCGGCATGTCGTTCCGGGTGCCGACCTCCGACGTGTCGGTGATCGACCTTACCGTCGAGCTCGTCAAGGAAGCAAGCTACAAGGAGATCTGCGCCGAGATGAAGGCGCAGTCGGAGGGCGCCATGAAGGGCGTGCTCGGCTACACCGAAGACAAGGTGGTCTCGACCGATTTTCGCGGCGAGGCGATGACCTCGGTGTTCGACGCCGAGGCCGGCATCGCCCTCGACAGCACGTTCGTGAAGGTGGTCGCCTGGTACGACAACGAATGGGGCTATTCGAACAAGACGCTCGAGATGGCTCGCGTCGTCGCCGGGGCGAGCACCTGAGGCGCCGGGCGCGTCCGCCAGATGCGAAAAGCCCCCGGGGTCGGAGGCTTTTTCATTTCACGGAGCGGCCGGGCCGCCGTTGCTCAATGCCAGTGGCGATAGCCATGGCGATAGCCGTAGCCGCCATAGAAGCCGATGCCGATCACCGGCGGGCCGTAGTAGTACGGGGCCGGCGAGTAGTAGTACGGCGCGGGCTCGTAGTACGCGGGCGGGGCCTGGACGTAGCCCGGATTCGAGTAGGCCGGTGCCGCGTAACTCGGCGGCGGCACCGCACCATAGGTCGCCGGCGGGCCGACGCGGTCGAGCGGCGCATCGGCCGGCCGCACGTCGATCGCCAGACGCGGGCCCGGGTCGCTGGCCATGCGCGTCGTGTAGCGCTGGCCGTGGTACTCGTAGACCACGTCGTAGCCGACGACGCGATTCTCGTAGCCGCCGACGGTGCGGCACTCGCGTGACGCGACGGTTTGCGGTGGGTTGTTGCTGAGCTCCGCCTGGTTGCCGAGCGCCGAGCCAGCGATGATGCCGCCGCCCGTGGCCAATGCCCTGCCGGCGCCATGGCCGAACTGATTGCCGATGACGCCGCCGATGATCGCGCCGACGAGCGCGCCGCCGCCAGAGGGCTGCGGCTGGACGTAGCGCTCGACGTCGGCGCATTGCTGGCGCGGCACCGCGACCGAGCTCGTCACCGGCGTAGCGGAAACGACGCTTGCGTACTCCGCCGCCCGCGCCGCGCTTGCGGCGCCGAGCAGGGCGACGGCAGCGGTCGCCAGAGCGGTAGACTTCAGGGTGGTATTCATTTCGGTGGGTTCCTCATCACGCCCTGGGGCGGGTTCTCTTCATCGATCCGCGATCTTGGCAAGAGTTCTGTTCTATCTACGCACGATTACTGCCGAACGAAGACACGTTGACATTTCTTTGCATTGCGCACCCGCGCAGCAACGTTCGAGTCGGTCGCGTTGGCTCCAATCGTCCATCCCTCCATCAACAACGCGAGCCCGGCCCAGGCGTTGACCCGGCGGTTCTCGAGACACAAGGAAGCCAAGTGCGCAATTTCAGGATTCGGGTCGGTTTCGTGATGGCGTGCGCGACAGCCGCGCTGGTGGCTTGTGGCGGTGGTGGTGGCGGTGGCGACTCGGCCAATGTGCGCCTCGTCAACGCGACCCTGACGCATACGTCGCTCAGCCTGCTCGCCAACGCCACGTCCGTGATCGCCACCGACGCGGTCGACACCGTCAGCAGCTACGTCGGCGTTCCGACCGGCAGCCCGGCGCTGCAGGTCAACGATTCCACCTCCGGCGCGGTGCTCGCCACGACCGCACCGACCGTCGCCGGCGGCCAGCACTTCGCCCTCGTCGCCTACGAAAGCGGCGGCATCGTGCGCACGGCGGTGATCGCCGAAGACACGGTCGCACCGACCACCGGCACCGCCGCGCTGCGCATCTTCGACGCGGCCAGCGATGCAGGCGCCATCGACGTCTATGTCACCGACCCGGCCGTCGACATCACGACCTTGTCGTCGCCGACCTTCTCGTTCGCCTCGTCGACGTCGGTGCAGGCCAGCGCCTTCCTGTCGTTCGGCCCCGGCACCTACCGGATTCGCGTCACCGGCGCAGGCAATCCGAGCGATCTGCGCCTCGACATTCCCTCGGTCGCCCTGGCGAGCCAGCAGATCGCCACCGCGATCCTCACGCCCACCACCGGTGGCACGCTGGCCAACGGCTCGGTGCTGATTCAGCAGGGCGAATACACCGCGTCGCGCAACACCACCGCACGGGTGCGTCTGGCGGCGGCGGTGTCGGGCAACGCGGCGGTCACGGCCAGCGCGGGCACGACCGCGATCGGCACGGCGGTCGTTGCCCCGGCGATCGGTGCGTACACGAACGTTCCCGCGGGTAGCGCCATCAACGTCAGCGTCAACGGAGCCTCGATCGGTGCGCCGGCGGCGGCACTCGCTGCTGGCAGCGATACGACCTTGCTCGTCTACGGCGACCCCGGCAGCGCAACCGCCAGCTTGATCGCCGACGACAACCACCTGCCCGCGTTGACCACGAACTTCAAGTTGCGCCTGCTCAACGGCGTCACGGGCGCTGCGATTCCCTTGACGCTCGACGTCAACTTCGCGGTCGTCGCAAGCAACGTCGCGCCGGGCTCGGCCTCGACTTATGCAGTCGTTTCGGCGGGAACCGCGGGCTCGCTGACGCACATCGACGTCACTTCGCCGGCGAGCCTCACGCCGATCTACACCGCCGACGTGCCAGTTCCGGGCAACGCCGTGTTCACGCTGTTCATGCTCGGCGACGCGGCCTCGCCGATCCATCTCTTGCGCAAGGATCGTTGATCGCCAGTCGTCCTGGCGTGAGGTAGTTGGCAGCGCCTGCGATGGTGCGTAAGCCTTGGTAAAGCACGCCGCCGCAAAAAGCGGCGCGTCCTAAACTGGGCCGGATGGTGTTCCATCTAGCTCGCGGCGGACGTTGCCTTCGTTCGCTGGCTACGGCGCTGCTCCTCGTCGCTGTGATTGCCGGAGCGATCCCGGCATGTGCAGCCACGGCAAGCGATCCAGCGGCGGGCGGCGTGAACGTTCGAATCCTCGTCAAGCTCACCCGGCCTACCGGGGACCACGCCGCGATCGCGGCGGAGGCTTCCAGGCAGGCTGGTGTGGCTGCGAAGTACGCGGCGTCGGTCAGCGCGGCCTGGCATGCGCTCGTCCTGCATTGCAGCGATGCCGCTGAATGCGATCTCGCCATCACCCGCCTGCAGCAGGCCAGCGGGTCCTACGAAGCAGTCGAACGCGACGGCCGCAAGCAGCGGCTCTGACGTTCCAGGAGTGATGAGAATGCAAAGGACGATCCTGGGCGCGGCGACACTTGCCGCCACCCTGCTGCTTCCGATGGCTGCGCATACGCCGATGGCGCAGACCGTGACGGCCCCGTCGCCGGCGGCTCTCGCGAACGCTCGAGTGATCGTCAAGTACCGGGCCGATTCCAACCTGATGAAGACGCAGGCACTGACCGCGACCGGCAGGAGGATTCTCAGTACTCAGGCACTCGGCGACCGGATCGGCATCGCCCTCACGCCGGGCCGCGCGATCACCGACCGGGCGCAGGTCGTCTTCGCGCGAGGCCTGAGCTCGCAGGCGCTCGCTGCCAGGCTCTCGTCCCTGAGCGACATCGAATACGCCGTGCCGGACGGACGCAAGCACATCGTCTCGGTGCCCAACGATCCTTTTTACTCCGCCGGGCCGGCAATCGGTCCGTCGAGCGGCGGTCCGGCCGTGGGCCAGTGGTATCTCAAGCCGCCAGGCCCGGCGGGCACCGCGGCCAAGACGGCGCCGGCAGCGATCAACGCAGAGCAGGCATGGGACGTGGCGCCCATCAGCTCGAGCGTCGTGGTCGCCGTGATCGACACCGGCGTTCGATTCGATCATGCCGACCTGCTGGGCGGCAACGTCCTGCAGGGCTACGACATGGTCAGCGCCGACGACGACGGCAGCTTCGTGACGGCGAACGACACCAATGGCCGCGAAAGCGATGCCACCGATCCCGGCGACTGGGTGACATCGGCGGAATCCAGCGGCACGGGACCGCTGCAGGGTTGCACCGTCGAGGCGAGCAGCTGGCACGGCACGCAGACGCTCGGCCTGATCGGCGCCGCCGCCGGCAACAACCTCGGCGTCGCCAGCGTTGGCCACGGCACGATCAAGGTCATGCCCGTACGCGCCCTCGGCAAATGCGGCGGATTCGACTCCGACATCATCGCCGCCATGTACTGGGCGGCCGGCCTGACCGATCCAGTCGCGACCTCGCTGCCCGCGAATCCGAACCGTGCCAAGGTGATCAGCATGAGCCTGGGCTCCAACGGACAGCAGTGCACGGCGGCCACTCAGCCGCAATACATCGA
Organism: Caldimonas sp.; assembly: GCA_039933535.1. Taxonomy (GTDB): domain Bacteria; phylum Pseudomonadota; class Gammaproteobacteria; order Burkholderiales; family Burkholderiaceae_C; genus Schlegelella_A. The sequence continues at coordinate 4,705 of JBDTNU010000092.1, forward strand.
GGCGATCAACGCCATCGTCGCGTCGGGCGTGACGATCGTGGTCGCAGCCGGCAACGAAGGGGGAGTCGCGGTCGATCTGCCTGCGAACTGCCCCGGCGTCCTCGCCGTGGCCGGATTGCGCAGCCTGGGCGACAAGAACGGGTTCTCGAACATCGGCCCCGAAGTCACCGTCTCGGCCCCCGGCGGAAACTGCGGAAACAACGACGGCACCGGCGTCACCAACCCGTGCCAGTTCCCGATCATGTCGACAAGCAACTCGGGAACCACCACGCCGGTGGCCAACAGTGCGGGTGGTTCGATCTACACAGACGCCGTGGCCTCGCCCGCCATCGGCACGAGCTTTTCGACGCCGCTCGTTGCCGGAACCGTGGCCTTGATGCTTTCGGCCAAGCCCTCGCTGACGCCGGCCCAGATCAAGGGATTGCTGCAGTCTTCCGCGCGTGCGTTCCCGACCTCCGGCAGCGTGCTTGCCACGAGCGCCTGCGCGGCGCCGACACTGGCCCAGCAGACAAGTTGCTATTGCACGACCACGACCTGCGGCGCAGGCATGCTCGACGCGCATGCCGCAGTGCTGGCGGCTGCCGGCGTGCAGGCGAGCATCTCGGTCGCGACAACCACGCCGACCGCGGGCCAGCCGATCACGATCGCTTCCAACTCGGTGATCGGCGCTGGCCAGAGCGTCGCCACCTACCAATGGTCGATCGTCAGCGCCGGCACCACCGGCGCCGCGATCACGGGCTCGGCCACGGCATCGACGGTCACCGTGTCGCCGGCGGCCGCAGGCGTCTTCACGATCAGCCTGACCACGACCGACAACATCGGCGTGGTCTCCACTGCGAGCCAGGTGGTCACCGTCGTCGCGGCACCGCCCGGCGTGCAGGCCGCCATCACAGTGACCACGGCCGCGCCGACCGCAGGTCAACCGGTGGCGATCGCCTCAAGCTCTGTGATCGGCGCTGGCCAGAGCGCGACCTACCAGTGGGCGATCGTCAGCGCGGGCAGCACCGGCGCAGTGATCAGCGGTACGAGCACCGCGCAGACCGTCACCGTGTCGCCGAGCGCGGCCGGCAGTTTCACGATCAGCCTGACCACGACCGACAACCGCAACTTCGTCTCGACTGCGAGCAGCACGGTCACGGTCGCAGCCGCGCCCGCGGCCTCGAGCGGTGGCGGCGGCGGCGCGCTCAACGGCGGCTGGCTCATGCTGCTGCTGACCGCGGTGCTGGCTCTGGCCGCGGTGTCGCGCCTCGAGCGGCGACGGGCCGCGCGCCGCAGTCTCAGCGTACCGGCTCGGGCCTCGCGCAGGCGCTGAAGCCACGACCCGAGGCATCGAGCTTCAGCGCGGCCAGGCGCGACGCCATCGCCGCGTCGGCATTGGCGACGCGATAGGTGTGGGTCACGACGCTCGTTTTCACGCCGGTCGTGGCCTCGCTGCGGATGTCGTTCCATCCGCCGGCCGGCAGCGCCGCCTTCAGCATCGCTTCGGCCGCAGCCGCGTCGCCCGCGGCGACCGGGCCGGCCTCGAGGCAGGCCGTCGCCGCGCCGGCATTCGACGCCGATGCAGATGCAGATGCCATCGGCATCACGACGATGCTTGCCGGACGCACCTGACTGGCGAGCCGCTCGGGCTCACGGTCGCCGCGCGAATGCAGGCCGAACACGCCGTCGAACCAGCCGCGGGTGAAGCCGAAGAACAGCAGGTTGGCGGCCAGGATCGCCACCAGCGCCGCCTTCAGCACGGTGCCCTCCCCGAGACCGGCTGCCGCGCCGACGCAGCGCCCTGGACACCGAGGCGCACGCTTACTTCGCCGCTGACGATGTGCTCGAACCCCGCAGGCGTGCGAACCAGCAGTTCGCCCGAGGCCGACACGCCGATCGCGACGCCTTCGATCCGGGTGCCGCCTTCGGCGCCGCAGCGGATCGTCGTGCCGCGCAGTAGATCGCGCGCCGCGAAGCGGGGCGCGAAGGCGGCAAAGCCCGCGCCTTCGAAGGTCTGCAACGCGTCGGCCAGTGCCGGCACGAGCCGATCGAGCAGGATCGCCGGCGTGGCCAGCGCATCGATCTCGCGCAACCACGCGACGCCGCTCGATGCCTCGCCGACATGCTGCTCGAGCACGTTGAGGCCGATGCCGATGACCGCGACACGCGCATTACCGTGCGGCGCCGTCTCGATCAGCACGCCGCCCAGCTTTCTACCGGGCTCGTCGGGGCCGACCAGCCACAGGTCGTTCGGCCACTTGAGGCCGATGCGCAGGCCATCGGCGGGGCGCGGATCGATCGCCTCGGCCAGCGCCACGCCGACAGCCAGTGAGAGCCCGGACAGGTCGTTGCTGGCCATCGGCCAGGCCAGCGAGAACGTGAGCGACGCGCCCGCAACCGAGTGCCAGGTCCGGCCGCGCCGGCCGCGTCCGGCGGTCTGCCGATCGGCGACGAGAAGGCGTGGCGCGAGCGACGTGCCGGTGGCAGTGCGAACCCACGCCAGCAGATCGGCGTTCGTCGATCCGGTCTCGGCGAGTCGAACCGTCTCGACGGCCCGCGCAGGTTCGACGCCTACCGCTTCGGCGCGAGCATCGTGCCGCGGCACTTCGGGCTTCCGCAGCGGCACTCGTATTCCTTCTTGATCTTGGCGGTGTGCCGCCCCTCGAGGACGAGGCCGTAGTTGTAGTTCAGCTCTTCGCCAGGAGCGATGTCGCGCAGCGACTTGATCCAGACACGGCCGCCATCTTCGTCGGCCTCGCAGTTCGGGTCGCAGGCGTGGTTGATCCATTTCGCCGCGCTGCCGGGCAAGCCGTCGATCACGTGCTTGTCATCGATGTGGAAGAAGAAGGTGTGGTTGGGCTGGTCGGGGTCGTGCGGATGGCGCTTCTGCGCCTGCTTCCACGTGATCATGGGCCCGGTGTACTCGATGATGCGCATCCCCTCGGCAATCGGCGCCGTGGCGAACACGCCCTTGCCGTGGATTCCGGAGGCCCGAACCTCGATGAGCTTGCGCGCGCTGGCGGTCGATGAGGATTTGCGAGGACTCGTAAGGGTTTTTCGCGCCGAAGTCTTTTTTGCGTACATTGAATTCATGGGTGCGCGCGCGTGTGTGTGCGCGCGAGAAGCCCGGATTGTATTGATCGGCAACCGCCGTACGCGAAAGACATGCCAAGAGAATGACCAAGTCCCTCATCATTGCCGAGAAGCCTTCCGTTGCGCAGGACATCGTCCGCGCACTCACGCCCACTGCCGGCAAGTTCGAAAAGCACGACGAATACTTCGAGAGCGATCACTACCTCGTCACTTCGGCCGTCGGCCACCTGCTCGAGATCAAGGCGCCCGAGGAATACGACGTCAAGCGCGGGAAATGGAGCTTTGCCAACCTGCCCGTGATTCCGCCGCACTTCGACCTGGCGCCGCTCGACAAGACCAAGGGGCGGCTGAGTGCGATCGTCAAGCTGGTCAAGCGCAAGGACGTGAGCGAGCTCATCAACGCCTGCGACGCGGGCCGTGAAGGCGAGCTGATCTTTCGCCTGATCCAGCAGCATTCGAAGTCCAAGCACGCCGTCAAGCGGCTGTGGTTGCAGAGCATGACGCCGGCGGCCATCCGCGACGGCTTCGAGCACCTGCGCAGCGACAAGCAGATGCTGCCGCTGGCCGACGCCGCGCGCTGCCGCTCCGAGGCCGACTGGCTGGTCGGCATCAACGGCACGCGGGCGATGACCGCCTTCAACTCGCGCGACGGGGGCTTTTTCCTCACCACCGTCGGCCGGGTGCAGACGCCGACGCTGTCGATCATGGTCGAGCGCGAGGAGCAGATCAGGAAGCACGTGTCGCGCGACTACTGGGAAGTTCGCGCGAGCTTTGCCGTGAATGCGGGCGAGTACGAAGGCAAGTGGTTCGACCCCGCCTGGAAGAAGAATCCCGACGATGCCGAGCTTCGCTCCGACCGGCTCTGGAACGAGGCCGCCGCGCTGGCGATCGCCGCGGCGGTGCAGGGCGAGCCGGCCTTGGTGACCGAGGAGGCCAAGCCGAGCTCGCAGGCGCCGCCGCAGCTTTACGACCTCACGAGCCTGCAGCGCGAGGCCAACTCGCGCTTCGGCTTTTCGGCACGCACCACGCTTTCGATCGCGCAGGCGCTGTACGAGAAGCACAAGGTGCTGACCTATCCGCGGACCGACAGCCGCCACCTGCCCGAGGACTACGTCGCGGTTGCGAAGGACACGATCGCGATGATCTCGAAGGAGGACCTCCCGGGGCCGCTGTGCGCGCTCGCCGTGCACGCGAAGACGGCGATGAAGGAAGGCTACGTCAAGCCGATCAAGAAGATCTTCGACAACGCGAAGGTCTCGGATCACTTCGCGATCATCCCGACGCTGCTGCCGCCCAAGAGTCTTTCGGAGATCGAGGCGAAGCTCTACGACATGATCGCCAAACGCTTTCTCGCGGTGTTCTTCCCCTCGGCCGAGTTCATGGTGACGACGCGGATCTCGACCGTCGCCAAGGCCGGCAAGGACTACAGGTTCCAGACCAACGGCAAGGTCATGGTGAAGCCGGGCTGGCTCGCCGTGTACGGGCGCGAGGCGCAGGAGGACGACGCCAACCTCGTCGCGGTCGCTGCCGGCGAGCTGGCCCGCACCGAGAGCGTCGACGTCAAGGCGCTGAAGACGCGGCCGCCGGCGCGCTACACCGAGGCGACCCTGCTCTCGGCGATGGAAGGCGCGGGCAAGCTGATCGACGACGACGACATGCGCGAGGCGATGCAGGAAAAAGGCCTCGGCACGCCGGCGACGCGCGCCGCCATCATCGAGGGGCTGATCTACGAGAAGTACATCCATCGCGAAGGCCGCGAGCTCGTCCCGGGCGCCAAGGCGTTCCAGCTGATGACGCTCTTGCGCGGACTGGGCGTCGAGGACCTGACCAAGCCCGAGCTCACCGGCAACTGGGAGTACCAGCTCTCCGAGATGGAGAAGGGCCACCTCGAGCGCGAGACCTTCATGAAGAGCATCGCCGAGATGGCCGAGCGCATCGTTCGCAAGGCCAAGGAGTACGACCGCGACACGATTCCCGGCGACTACGCGACGCTGGCGCATCCGTGTCCGAATTGCGGCGGCGTGGTCAAGGAGAACTACCGGCGCTATGCCTGCACCGGCATTCCCGGCAAGACCGAAGCGTGCGGCTTTTCGATCAGCAAGATCCCCGGCGGGCGGGCGTTCGAGCTGGCCGAGGTGGAGCAGTTTCTGGCCGACAAGCGGATCGGTCCGCTCGAAGGCTTTCGCTCGAAGGCCGGCTGGCCGTTCACCGCCGAGATCAAGCTCGTGCGCGACGAGGAGCTGAACAACTGGAAGCTCGAATTCGACTTCGGCGAAGATGCCAAGCGCGAAGGCGAATCGGGCGAGCCGGTCGACTTCTCGGCACAGGAGAGCCTCGGCATCTGCCCGAAGACGCAAGGCAAGGTCTACGAGTTCGGCACCAGCTACGTGTGCGAGCACTCGGTCGGCGCCAACGTCACCTGCGACTTCAAGAGCGGCAAGGTGATCCTGCAGCAGCCGGTCGCGCGCGAGCAGATGGCGAAGCTGCTCGCCACCGGCAAGACCGACCTGCTCGAAGGCTTTGTCTCGAACAAGACGAGGCGCAAGTTCAAGGCGCGCCTGGCCTGGGACGCGAAGGAGGGCAAGGTCGTGTTCGAGTTCGAGCCGCGTCCGCCGCGCGTGCCGGCCGCAGGCAAGAAGACGGCGGCCAAGGCTGCACCGGCAAAGCGGGCGGCCAAGGCATGATCGCCGTGGCGCTGACGCGGTGCCGTCCGACTGCACCGTGCCGGCGCGAGCAGAGAATGTCGTTGTCGCCTACCGGGAGACCGTTGTGAATCGCCTGTCGTCCATGCCATGCCGTGTCGCGATGCTTGCATCGCTGCTGGCGCTGTGTTCAGGGGCCGCGCAAGCGCAGACGAGTCCGGCCAAGCAGCCGCGCCAGCTGCCGCCGCCCGTCTCCCACACCAACGCCGTTCCCACCGGGGTCGACACAGGATCCCCTGCGGGCAGCGACTCGGTTCCGCTCGGCACGCCCGTCATGTCGGGCAGCCCGACGAGTCGCGCCACCTTCCGCGCCGATTCGGCTGCGGCCCGCGCCGCCGGTCGTCCGAAGCCGGCGGCAAGCTCGGCGTCGAGCCCGAAGGGCCCGGCCGTCTCGGCCAGCGATCTCGCCGCTAGGCCTGCGCCGCGACCGAAGCCGTAGCCACCAGCTCGTTGAAGAGCGCCAGCGAGGCCTTTCCCGACACCGAATAGGGATCGAGCACGGCGGTCTCGGAGTACTTGAGCAGCAGCGACGGGTTGAGCCGGTTCATGTTGACCTGCCCCATCGACCAGCCCGAGAAATTGCGCTCGCCGATCTCTTCGTAGTTGAGCAGGGCGACTTCGGAGTGACGCGGGTCCTGGGAGATCCGGTTGTAGAGCCCGCTTACGGTGTTGCGGCCACCCTCGAGCACCTGCAGAAAGATCCGTGCGTTGGCGCAGAAGCAGAGTACGCCGGTGACGCCGCTCACGACATTCCTTTCCTTCGATTTCTTCAGGATCGAGGCGAGCGCATGATCGTCGACCGATTCGACGGCGCGGCTGGCATACATCAGGCGGACCAGCATCTCAGCCTCCGTTCTTCTTGGAAAGGAGCGAGAGGAATTCGCGCCGCAGGTTCGCGTCTTTCAGGAACGCCCCGCGCATCACGCTGTTCGTCATCATCGACTCGTCGTCCTTGACGCCGCGCCAGTGCATGCAGAAGTGGTCGGCCTCCATGACGATGGCCA
>JBDTNU010000093.1:0-11428 GCA_039933535.1 Caldimonas sp.
AACGCGACCGCGTCGCACACCTGCACGAAGAGGGCGAGCCGCTCGTCGAGCGTCGTCCGCTTAGCCTCGCAGTGCGCCATGAGGCTCGCGCCTTCGACGAGCTCCATCGCCATGTATGGCCGGCCGTCGGGCGCGACGCCGCCGTCGAGCAGTCGCGCGATGTTGCGATGCTCGAGGCGCGCCAGGATCTGCCGCTCGGCGTGGAAGCGCCCGAGCTGGTCGCGCGCCTCGCGGCGCAGCAGCTTCAGCGCCGCGCGCTGCGCGAAGCCGCCTTCGACGCGCTCGGCCTCGTACACCTCGCCCATCCCGCCGTAGCCGATCTCGCGCACGACGCGCCAGGCGCCGATGCGGGCGCCGGCATCGAGGCCGGGCGCTACGACGACGTGCGACGCCGGCGCCGCGGGGCGGCTGAGGAAATCGCCGCATGCATCCGCCGCCTCCAGCAGGCTTGCCACCTCGGCGCCGACGGCCGGATCGTCGGCCCGCAGCGCGTCGAGGCGGCTCTCGCGTGTCCTCGGTGGCAGGTCGAGCAAGGCGTCGAGTGCGGCGTCGACGCGCGCTTGCTGGTCCGACGTGAGTCCGGTTTCGGTGGAGCTACCCGGCGCGCGAGCCACCATGTGCTGCGGTCCCCTGCGTGAGAGTTTGCGTCGATCCTAGTGCAGCGGCGTGGCGGGTTCGAGCGCGATCTGGGGATCTACCCCGGTCGATGGTGCCTGTTACTTCGCTAGCGTCGGCGCCTGCACGTTGTCGTACTCGTAACGTGTTTCCAGGGTGCTGCCATCGGGCAGTGTCAACGTTCCACCCTGCATCAATCCGCTCGACTTGAAGATGCGAACCGTCTGATCGGTATCCACGTCTTTGTTGTGCGCCTTGTACACGTTCACTGCCTGGCCGCCGACAACCTGATCGCCCATCGGCGTGCAAGTGTCAGGATGCGTCTTCAGCTTTTCTTGCGCCGCCGCGACCATCGCGGCCTGCGGCATCGGGCTGCGTATCCACGTTCCATTTCTCCGGAGGTATTCGACGCCGTCAGCAAAAATGGCCTCGCTGGCCTTTGGCTGGCCCTTGGGCATCGTCCTGTTGGAATAAACGTGGTGCGGTGTCTGTACCGACTTGATGCCGGCGTTGTAGAGCACATCGCACGCGTCGGCAGCATTCGCTGAAGGCGCCGAGGCGGCGGTCGCGAGCAGTACGCACGCTGAGACGAGGGCGCAGGAATTCGATAGGTGAGACATGGTTTCTCCAGGGCTTCGGCAAATGGGTCTTACGGCAGGGCGAATAGCTTGGTGCATACGTCACCGAGTCTTTGTGCAAGCACTTCGCCTTTGATCTTGTTGCCGAACGGCGGCTTCACGTAGACGCTGCAGATCCGTTCGCCCTTCACAGCCTGAATGCCGTCTTCCTGCGTTCGCACCGCTTTGTCGCCAACGCCTTGAATGGGCGTGCCGTTCCTGGTCGTCGGATCCGCGTCGTAGAGGTCGGCCCCGCCGTTCCTCAGGTAGATGTTGATCGTGGAAAAGTCCGTAGCCGGCTGGTGCGCTGCTTCAAAAGTGCAGCTGCGTGAGTCCGATCTGTGGCTCTGACCGTTCGAGTTCTTGAATATCGAGCCGACCAAATCGGGCGTCAGATATTTGTCGCAGGCGGTGGCGCCGTTGTTGACCCATTCATCGGCGCCTGTCGAAGTCGCTGGCGTGGAAGTGCCCGGCATCGCGGTCGGGGTCGGATTTGCGGCATTGCTGCCACCCGCGGATGTCGATGTGCGCTGCTCGCAGGCGACGAGGACGCACATCGCAAATGAGATCGCGATCAGACGGATGCGGAAACCAGGCATGACGTTTCTCCGGAGTCGATTCTGCAAAGCGGGCCAGCCGGTCGCATCTGAGGGCTACGACCGGACACCGTGACCCCGAGCGCGCGATCGGCTTTCCAGTCCGCACACGGGGCATGTACTACAGGCAGAACAGGAACCGACGCGAAAACCCGCCACGCGATCTGCGGCGACTGACCAAACGTGATGGCTCGCTCGTCGCCGGAACCTCCGGCGCGGCGCCGCGCGAATCCCTTCGCGCGGCTTCCTCGATCACTTTCTCCGCTTCGTCGTTCGACATCACCGGCACCCCTGTGCGCCCGCTCTCGTTTGCGCCCCAATGCGTCAACCCCGGCCAGGCGACGAGCACGGCGATGAGAAGCGACTGCTGTTCGCGCAACGGCCATTGCGCGAACAGCAGCAAGGCCAGCGGCAGCACTGCCCACGCGCCGATGCGCGTCGTCCGGTCGCGCCCGGCCGCGAGCGCGCGGACGAACGGGCGCGGTCGGCGGCTGGCGGGCATCGTCCCTAGAATCACGCGCGATGCGCCCCCAGACCATTGCGGCAGATCCGAGCGTGCCCGATGGACCTCCCGCGGCGGCCGTCTGGCCCGGCGTCGCGCTGGCCATGGCCGGCTCGATCGCCTTCTCCGGCAAGGCGATCATCGTCAAGCTCGCCTATCGCTACGGCGTCGATGCGGTCACGCTGATCACCTACCGCATGCTGTTCGCGCTGCCGTTGTTCGCACTGCTCGCGTGGTGGGCCGGCCGCGGCAAGCCGGTGCTGACGCGGCGCGACTGGGCGGTCGTCACCGGCCTCGGCTTCTGCGGCTACTACCTGGCGAGCTTTCTCGACTTCGCCGGGCTGGCCTACATCACGGCCAGCTTCGAGCGGCTCATCCTCTATCTCAACCCGACGCTGGTGCTGGCGATGGGCGTGTTCGTCTTCAAGCGCGAGGTCAACGCGCGCCAGATCATCGCGCTCGCGGTGAGCTACAGCGGCGTGCTGCTCGTGTTCGGCCACGAGGTCACGTTCCAGGGCACGCACGCCGCGCTCGGCGCCGGCCTCGTCTTCGCCAGCGCGATTAGCTACGCGGTCTACCTGGTTGCCAGCGGCGAGGAAGTGAAGCGACTCGGCGCGCTTCGGCTGACCGGTCTGGCGACCGGCGTGGCCTGCCTGTTCTGCATCGCCCAGTTCCTGGTGCTGCGGCCCCTCTCGGCTCTTGAAGTGGCGCCACAAGTGATCTGGCTTTCGCTCCTCAACGCCACGCTCTGCACTTTCGCGCCGGTGCTCATGGTGATGATGGCGATCGAGCGAATCGGCGCGAGCGTGGCGGCGCAAACCGGCATGATCGGGCCGCTCTCGACGATCCTGATGGGCGTCGTCATCCTCGGCGAGCCCTTCACCGGCTGGCTCCTTGCCGGCACCGTGCTCGTTCTTTCGGGAATCTGGCTGCTCACCAAGTGGAGGTAGGAATGGATCTGGGACTGCAAGGCAAATGGGCTCTCGTCTGCGCGGCTAGCAAGGGACTGGGCAAGGGCTGCGCGACGGCGCTCGTGAAAGAAGGCGTCAACGTCGTCATCACGGCGCGTGGCGCCGATGTTCTCGAGGCCACCGCGACGGAGTTGCGCGCGCTCGGCCGCGGCGAGGTGCGGACTGTCGCCGGCGACATCACGACCGCTGAAGGGCGTGCTGCCGCGCTCGCCGCGTGTCCGCAGGTCGACATCCTCGTCAACAACGCCGGCGGTCCGCCGCCCGGCGACTTTCGCCAGTGGGACCGCGACGCCTGGATCAAGGCGATCGACGCCAACATGCTGACGCCGATCGAGCTGATCAAGGCGACCGTCGATGCGATGGCCGGGCGCGGCTTCGGCCGCATCGTCAACATCACGTCGAGCTCGGTGAAGGCGCCGATCGACGTGCTGGGCCTCTCGAACGGCGCGCGCAGCGGACTCACGGGCTTCGTCGCCGGCCTCGCGCGCACGAACATCGCCGCGCGTGGCGTCACCATCAACGGCTTGTTGCCGGGCGTGTTCGACACCGACCGCATCCGCACCGTCGGCGCGGCGACGGCGGCGCGCGAAGGCAAGACGATGGAGCAGGTCGCCGAAGCGCGGCAGCGCACCATCCCCGCGCGCCGCTACGGCACGCCCGAGGAGTTCGGCTCGATCTGCGCTTTTCTCTGCAGCGTGCACGCCGCCTACATCACGGGGCAGAACGTGCTCGCCGACGGTGGCGCCTACCCCGGTACCTACTAGCGTCCCGTCACGACGAAGGCATGTCGGCGCCGCATTTCCAGCACTGCTCGAAGGGCCCGTCGATGATCTCGCCGCAGGCACGACAGGCCCAGTGCCTGTGCGGCGGATGGCGCAGCTCGTGCAGCAGCTCGCGCGCACGTTCGAGCTCGTCGTCTTCGGTGATCCAGACCTCGGGCAGGGCCTGATCCGGCGGCAGCTCGCCGGCGATGCTGCTCGCGTACTTGCGTTGCACAGTGGCGGCGATGCCGGCGTTGCTGAGCATGTCGGCCCACAGCGTGGCGATGACGAGGTTCGGCGCGCGAACGAGGCGCTTCATCGCGGCGGAGACGGATGCGAATTCATGGCCTCTGGCACGATAGCGCACCTGCCTCCAGAGAGAACGCCATGACAACGACCCTGAGCCCGACGATCCGCATCGAGAAGAACGGCGGCCCCGGGGAAATGCACCTCGTCGACCTGCCGGTCGGCGACCCCGGCCCGGGCGAGATCCGCATCCGCCATCACGCCTGCGGCATCAACTACATCGACGTCTACCAGCGCTCGGGCGTCTACACCTTGCCGATGCCGCTCTCGCTCGGCAACGAAGGCGCCGGGGTGGTCGAGGCGGTGGGCACCGGCGTCACGCACCTGAAGGCAGGCGATCGCGCAGCCTACTGTGGCGGCGCGCCGGGCAGCTATTCGCTGGCCCGCGTGCTGGCGGCGAAGAACGTCGTCAAGCTGCCCGACGCGATCTCCTTCGAGACCGGCGCGGCGATGATGCTGAAGGGCCTGACCGCGCAATACCTGCTCAAGCGCACCCGGCCGCAAGAAGGCCTGGAAGCCGGCGACTTCATCGTCTTCCACGCGGCCGCCGGCGGCGTCGGACTGATCGCCTGCCAGTGGGCGAAGGCGCTCGGCTTCAAGCTGATCGGCACCGCGGGCAGCGAAGAGAAATGCGCACTCGCCCGTGAGAACGGCGCGGCCTTCGCGATCAACTACCGAACCGAGGATTTCGCGGCGCGGGTCAAGGAGATCACCGGCGGCAAGGGCGTGAAGGTCGTCTACGACTCGATCGGCAAGGACACCTGGGAGAAGTCGCTCGATTGCCTGCGTCCGTTCGGCCTGATGGCGAGCTTCGGCAATGCCTCGGGTGTGGTGCCGCCGTTCGCGCCGGGCATGCTCGGCGCGCGCGGCTCGCTCTACGTGACGCGACAAACGCTGTTCACGCACACCGCCACGCGCGAGGCCATGCAGGCGATGTCGGACGACCTGTTCGCGGTCGTCGCGAGCGGCCAGGTGAAGATCCACGTCGAACAGCGCTATGCGCTCGCCGACGCTGCCCAAGCGCATCGTGACCTCGAGGCGCGCAAGACCACCGGCTCGAGCGTGCTCATTCCCTGAAGGGCCAAAACGCATGCTGACCTTGTATGGAACGAAAGGATCGGGCTCGGCGGCGGTCGAGGCGGCGCTTGCCGTCGTCGGCCTCGACTATCGAAAGGTCGACGCCGCATCGTGGAAGCCGTCGCCGGAGCTCGACGAGCTGAAGGCGGTCAACCCGCTGGCGCAGATTCCGACGCTCGTCCTCGACGACGGCAGCATCCTCACCGAGAGCGCGGCGATCCTTCTTCACCTAGGCCTCGCCCATCCCGAGAGCGGCCTCGTCGCGAGCGACCCGTCGCGGCGGGCACAGCAGATCCGCGGCCTGGTCTACGTGGCAGCGAATTGCTACGCCGGCATCGGCATCCTCGACTATCCGGACCGTTGGTATCCCGACCCCGACGAAGCGGTGAAGAAGGCCATGCACGCGCGCGGCCGCGCTCGCCTGCACGAGCTGTGGGAGCTGTTCGCCGATCAGTTTCCGGCCACGCCGTGGCTCTCGGGCGAACGCCTCGGCGCACTCGACATCCTGGCTGCGACCGTCTCGAAGTGGGACGGCGCACGCCCGGCGCTGGCCGCGTCGCGGCCGGAGTTCAGCGCGCTGCTCGCGCGCATCGAAGCCGCCCCGCACGTCGCCGCGGTCTGGGCGCGGCACTGGCCGAAGGCGGCCTGAGGCAGAAATAGCGCTATCAGCGCCCGCGCCGCACCCGGAGCAGCTCGTCGAGGACGAGCAGTGTGGCGCCGAGCGTGATCGCGCTGTCGGCGACGTTGAACGCCGGAAAGTAGGCACCGCCCCAGTGGAACTGGAGGAAGTCGACGACGTGGCCATGCAGCACGCGGTCGATCACGTTGCCGACCGCGCCGCCGAGGATGAGCGAGAGCGCCCAGCTGAACATGCGCTGCCCGCCGTGACGCGCGAGTAACCAGACGATGAAGACCGCGGCCACCGCGCCCAGGGCGATGAAGAACCACCGCTGCCAGCCGGCCGCGCTGGCGAGGAACGAGAACGCGGCGCCGGTGTTGTGGGCGCGGACGAGGTTGAAGAACGAGGTGATCGTGCGGCTGTCGTTGAGCTCGAAGGTGCGAGTGATGACCGTCTTGGTCAGCTGGTCGACGAGGACGACGGCCAGCGCAATGCCGAGCCAGAGCCAGATCGAGCCTGATCGTTTGCTGGCCATGCTCAGGCTGCGCTCCGCGGTTCGCCCGACCCGAACAGATTGCTGACGCATCGGCCGCAGATCGTCGGGTGCGCGGCGTCGATGCCGACGTCGCCACGGTAGTGCCAGCAGCGCTCGCATTTGGTGGCCGCGCTCGGCGCCACCTTGACGAAGAACTCGCCGGGATCGGCGGTGTCGCCGGCCGATTCGACCCGCGCCGCCGAGGTGATGAGCACGAAGCGCAGGTCGTCGCCCAGGGACGCCAGCTCGTTGAAGCGCAGCGGCCCGGCCCGGACCCTGACCTCGGCCTGCAAGGACGAGCCGATCTTTCCTTCCGCGCGCAGCAGCTCGATCTGGCGATTGGATTCGGCGCGAACGTCGGCAATGCGCGCCCATCGCGCGAGCAACTCGCCGTCGATCCACGGCCGCACGTCGACGTAGGTTTCGGTGAAGATCGACGCCGAGCCTTTCGGCCCCACCGTCTTCCATGCCTCTTCGGCCGTGAAGCTCAGAAACGGCGCCATCCAGCGCAGCATCGCCTGGGCGATCTGCGCCAGCGCGGTTTGCGCGGAGCGGCGCGCGAGTGATTTCGGCGCCGTGGTGTACAGCCGGTCTTTCAGGATGTCGAGATAGAACGCGCCCAGGTCCTCGGAGCAGAACACCTGCAGCTTGGAGACGACCGGATGGAACTCGTAGGCGCCGTAGTGGCCGCCCGCGAAGACGCCCCGCGCCGCGTCGAAGTCGCCGACGATGTCGGCCTGCAAGGCGGCCGTGCGTGCCAGTGCCCAGCGATCGATCTCGAGCATGTCGGCGAGCGGCACCGCATCCGTCGTGGCATCGAAGTCGCTGGTGTTCGCGAGCAGGAAGCGCAGCGTGTTGCGAATCCGGCGATAGGCGTCGATGACACGGGCCAGGATCTTCTCGTCGATCGCGAGGTCGCCCGAGTAGTCCGTCGATGCGCACCACAGGCGGATGATTTCCGCACCGAGCTTGTCGGTCGTCTCGCGCAGGCCGATGAAGTTGCCCAGGCTCTTGCTCATCTTGCGGCCCGAGCCGTCGACCGTGAAGCCGTGCGTCAGCAGGCCGCGGTAGGGCGCGTGGTCCTCGATCGCGCAGGCGATCAGCAGCGACGAGTGGAACCAGCCGCGGTGCTGGTCGTGGCCTTCGAGATAGAGGTCGGCCTCGGGCTTCCTGCCGTCGTCGTCGGGGCTCGTCGTTCCCGGATGGCTGCCGCGCAGGACGTGGAAGAAGGTCGAGCCGGAGTCGAACCAGACGTCGAGGATGTCGTTGGTCTTGGCGTAGTTCGCGGCAGAGAACTCGCCCTCGGGGCCGAGCACGTCCTCGGCCGACAGGCGTGACCACGCCTCGACGCCGCCAGCCTCCACGATCTCCGCCGCACGGTCGATCAGGGCGAGCGTGTCGGGGTGCAGCTCGCCCGTCACCTTGTGCAGGAAGAAGGGCAGCGGCACGCCCCAGTTGCGTTGCCGGCTGATGCACCAGTCGGGCCGGTTCGAGATCATGTCGTGCAGACGCGTGCGGCCGTTCTCGGGATAGAAGGCGGTGGCGCCGATCGCTTCGAGCGCGCACTCGCGCAGGGTCTGCGGCGACGGGTCGACCGCGAACACGCCGGCGCTGGCCGCGTCGGGTGCGTCCATGCGAATGAACCACTGCGCAGCGGCGCGATAGACCACCGGCGTCTTGTGGCGCCAGCAGTGCGGATAGCTGTGCACCAGCGTCGAGCTGTCGAACAGACGTCCGGCGCCGCGCAGGGCTTCGACGATCTGCGGCGTCGCCTTCCAGATGTGTTGGCCGCCGAACAGCGGCAAGGCCGTGTCGTAGACGCCGTTGCCTTGCACCGGGTTGAGGATGTCGTCGACCGCCAGCCCGTGGGCGCGACAGGAGTTGAAATCCTCGATGCCGTAGGCGGGCGCCGAGTGGACCACGCCGGTGCCGTCTTCCGCGGTCGCGTAGTCGGCCAGGTAAACCGGCGCGATCCGGTCGTAGCCGGGATCGACTTCGGCGAGCGGATGGCGAAAGCCGAGACCCTCGAGTCTGGCGCCGAGGACCCTCGCGACGACCGTGCCTTCGAGGCCGAAGCGCGCCAGGCACTTCTCGACCAGCGCGCTCGCCAGCAGCAGCAGGCCGCGCTCGGTGTCGACCAGCGAGTACTCGAGCTTCGGGTTGAGGTTGAGCGCCTGGTTGGCGGGCAGCGTCCACGGTGTCGTCGTCCAGATGACGGCGAACGCGTCTTTCGTGAACGGCGCGATGCCGAAGGCGGCGGCGACCGCGGCCGGATCCGCCGCAAGGAAGCCGACGTCGACGGTCGTCGACTTGCGGTCGGCGTATTCGATCTCGAATTCGGCCAGCGACGAGCCGCAGTCGAAGCACCAGTACACGGGCTTCAGGCCGCGGTACACGAAGCCGCGCTCGACGACGCGCTTCAAGGCGCGGATCTCGCCGGCCTCGTTGCCGAAGTCCATCGTCCGGTATGGATGCTCCCAGTCGCCCAGCACGCCGACGCGCTTGAAGTCGGCCATCTGCTGCGCGATCTGCTCGGTCGCGTAAGCGCGGCTCTTGGCCTGCACTTCTTCGCGCGGCAGGCCGCGGCCGAAGGTCTTCTCGATCTGGTTCTCGATCGGCAGGCCATGGCAGTCCCAGCCCGGCGTGTAGCGCGAGTCGAAGCCGGCAAGCTGGCGTGCCTTGACGATCATGTCCTTCAGGATCTTGTTCGCGGCATGGCCGATGTGCAGCGTGCCGTTGGCATACGGCGGCCCGTCGTGCAGCACGAAGCGCGGCCGGCCGTGGCGCGCTTCGCGCAGGCGCTGGTAGACGCCTTCGTCGCTCCACTGCTTGACCCAGCCGGGCTCGCGCTTCGGCAGGTCGCCGCGCATCGGAAACGGCGTGTCGGGCAGGTTCAGCGTCTTGCGATAGTCGGTCGCGGCGACGTTCGTTTCGGTGGGTGCGGGCGCGTCAGCCATGGCGGCGAGTCTTTCGGGGCGAAGGCGCTGGCGCGCGTCTTCGGTTCAGATCGAGGGTGCGGGCAATCGGCGGTGAGGCAACGATCGCGGCTTGTACTTCGCATCGGCCGATGCGAAGGCGGCGTCGAGGCGCGTCAAATTCGGTCGCGCGTCGTCTGGCGGCCGGTGGCCGCGTGAGTGCGCGTGTCGGCGGCCAGCCAGGCACGGGCGTCGTCGCCATCGCGGCGGATCGCGTCGGCCAGCGCCGGGAGCGAGTCGTAGCGCGCTTCGTCGCGCAGTTTGGCAAGCAGTTCCACGCGGACGAGTTTACCGTAGCCCCCTTCGGCCCCGAGGCTTGCGGGCCAATCGAAAACATGGACCTCGAGCAGGACGCGGCCGCTGTCGTCGACGGTCGGCCGGCGGCCCAGGCTGGCGACGCCTTCGAGCGGCGCGCTGCCCAGGCCGTGGACGCGCGCAACGAAGATGCCGTTGGCGGCAGGGCGCGGATGCGCAAAGCGCAGGTTGAGGGTGCGAAAGCCGTCGCCGCGGCCGTCGGCGGTTTCGCCGAGGAGACGGCCGAGCTTGGCGCCGTGGATCACGTGGCCGCTCACGCTGTACGGCCGGCCGAGCAAGGCCTCGGCTTCCTTCATGTCGCCGGTCGCGAGCGCGGCACGGACCGCGGAGCTCGACACGCGCTGGCCATGGACCTCGTAGGCCATCATCCGGGCCACGTCGAAGCCGTGCGCCGCGCCGGCCGCATCGAGCATCGCGTAGTCGCCGGCGCGGCGCGCGCCGAAGCGGAAGTCGTCGCCGACGAGAACGTAGCGAACGCCGAGTCCGCCGACCAGCACGTTGCCGATGAAGGCGTCGGGCGGCTGCGCGGCGAACGCGGCGTCGAAGCGCAGGACCACGACCTGCTCGATGCCGCACCGCTCGAGCTCGCCGAGCTTGTCGCGCAAGGTGGCGATCCGCGCCGGCGCCGCTTCGGGTTGGCTTCTCAGTCCGGCGAAATAGTCGCGCGGGTTCGGCTCGAAGCTCATCACCGTGGGCGGCAGGCCGCGATGCGCCGCTTCCGAGACGAGCAGCGCGAGCATTGCCTGGTGGCCGCGATGCACGCCGTCGAAGTTGCCGATCGTCAGGGCGCAGGAGGGCGCGAGATCGGGGTGACGGAGACCACGGAAGACGCGCATCGCAGCGATTATCCGAGCCTGTCTCTCAGAAGCTGACCGTGCCCGAGACGCCGGCGGTCCAGGTCCGCCCTGGCGCCGGCTCGAAGAAGCGCGAATTGCCCTCGTTGACGATCACCGAGCCAGCGTACTTGCGGCCGAACAGGTTGTCGACGCGGCCGAAGCCGCTCAGGTCCCAGCTGCCGACGTGCACGACGTAGCCGAGATTCGCGCTCGCCGTCGCGAAGCCCCCGGCAGCGTCAGAGTTGAGGTCGTTGACGTACACGCGGCTGAGCGCGCGGCCCTCGATGCCGCCGCGCCAGCCTTGCGGCGGTGCCCAGGCGATTGCCGCATAGAGCGCGGAGCGCGCGACGCCGGGGATCCGGTTGCCCCCCGCAATGGGCATGTTCGCCGCGGCACACGGCGTGGCGGTGCAGGTCAGGAAAGGGTCGACGTAGCGCGCATCGAGGTAGGTGTAGGCGAATTGCGCGCGCAGGTTTTCGCGCAGCTCGCGCGTCCACGCCGCCTCCAGGCCGCGGCGCCGTGTCGCGCCGGCGTTCTGGAAGGTCGAGCGTCCGCCCAGGTTGGTCTGGGTCACGATCTCATCGCTGGTGCGGGTCTCGAACAGCGCGACGTTGAGGTCGCCCCAGATCGCGCTGCGCGTCTTCACGCCGACTTCGAAGCTGTCGCTGTGCGCCGCCTGCAGCGCCAGGTTGAGGCCGGTCGC
>JBDTNU010000094.1:0-11382 GCA_039933535.1 Caldimonas sp.
AGCAGGTGATGCGCCGCGTCGGCGACCTTGCCCAGACGCGCGTGCTGCGCCGGCTGCAGCGCGTCGCGCTGCAGCAGGTGAGTCAGACCGATGATGGCGTTCATCGGCGTGCGGATCTCGTGGCTCATGTTGGCGAGGAAGGCGCTCTTGGCCACGTTCGCCGACTCGGCCCGGTTGCGCGCGTCGATCAGATCCTGGTTGAGGAGTTGCAGACGCAGCTCGGCCTGCTTGGTCGAGGAAATGTCGGTGGCCAGGACGAAGAAGCCGCGCACCTCGTCGCCGTGCCGGTCGGGAACGTAGTGAACCTCGATCCAACCGCCGGCGGCGGTCGTCGACTCGACCTCGAAGCGCTGCGGCTCGCCGGCGAGCACGGCGGCGACACCGTCCCGGCGCTCGACCATGCCGTCGGCACCGACGATCGCCTCCATCGTCGCGCCGATCATCTGCTCGCGGGTTCGGGCGTAGTGTTCGCAGTAGACGCGATTGGCGAAGCCGCAGGTCAGGTCGCGGTTCCAGTAGGCGATGCGGCCCGGAATGTTGTCGGCCACCATGAGCAGGTACGCCTCGGCGGCGGTGAGGGCGAGATTGGACTTCTGCAATTCCGTCGATCGTTCGGCGACCCTTTCCTCCAGGTGATGTTTGTGCTGCTCGAGCTCGGCCTGCTTCTGCTTGACCAGGCTCATCGATTCGCGCAGCTCGTTTTCTACCGCCTTTTGCGCGGTGACGTCCTGCAGCGTGGCGAACCAGCGGCCAGCGCCGGCGGCGCCATCGCCATCGGTGGCAACCATGCTCTGCCGGATATGCATCCAGCTGCCGTCGCCTCGCTGCAGCCGATAGTCGAACTCGGCGCGTGCCGACTCGGCCCCCAGCTTCAAGAGGCTTTCCGGCAAGGTCTTGCGATCGTCCGGATGGACCCAGTTCAACCATTCGCGCAAGGTGCCGGGCATTTCAACGGGATCGCGGCCGACGAGCATCGGCAGGGCCTCGGACCAGCTTTCGATCGTTCCGCCCGGCCCGAGGATCGCGTGGCCAAGTCGGGCGACGATCTGTGAACGCAGCAGCGCGGCCTTCTGCTCGCGCAGGCGGCGTTCGAGCTCGTTGCGCTCGGTGACGTCGCGCGCGATGCCGAAGCTGCCGGTCACCGCGCCTGCCGCATCGTGGAGCGGCCCGCGCGTCGTCAGGAAGATGCGTCGGCCGGTCGGAGTCGTCAGTTCCTCCTCGTAGGTGAAGGTGCGGTTCTCCTCCATCGCGCGGACGTCTTCGGCATGGACGGCTTGCGCGTCGGACTCCGGGAACATGTCGCTGATGTGGCTGCCGACGGCAGCCTTCGGATCGATGCCGGCCACGCGACCGGCAGCGCGGTTGAACAGCAGGTAGCGACCTTGCCGGTCCTTCGCGAAGATCACGTCCGTCGATTCGGTGACGATCGAATCGAACAGTTCGAGATCGCGCACGCGCCGTTCCAGCTCGGCCTGGCTGGCCAACGAGAAACGCAGTGCCTGGCGGTCGCGAAACCGCAGGATGGCGACGACTGCGGCTACCAGCGCGAGCGCGCCGAACGCGACGATCATCGCGCTCTCCGGAACCGCCAGAGCGCGCACTTCGGCGAGGTCGACCTTCGACACCAGCGACCAGTCCGAGCCCGGGATCGGACGGACCACGCCGAGCACCGGGATCCCTCGGGAATCGACGCCGTCGAACGCGACGCCGGGCGGCATCTCGCCACTCATCACGCGCGTGGCCAGCGCTCCGGCGGCGAGCCTGACCCGGCCGGGAGTGTTGCGGCCGATGACGTTGCCGCCGACGCGTCGAACGATCGCCGAGTTGCCGCTTTTGCTGGCTGTCGGCCAGGCGAGCAGGGTCGGAATCAGGAACTCGCGCAGATCGATGCGCAACGCGATCGCCGCCCGCGCCGGTTTGCCGGCGGCGTTGAGCGGCACCACGATGTCGAGCCGCGGCGCGGGCTCGGGATCGGAAAACCCGTAAGGCTCGGTCCTTTCGACGAGCCCGCTCGCCATCGCGTGCAGCGCCGCGGCGCGAAGCTCGGGCGGCGTCGCGGCGTCGCCCTCCAGCTCACCCGCAACGAGCGTTCCCGCGGCGTCCAGAACGCCCACGCCTTGATAGCCGATCGACTTGCGGATGTCGACCAGGGGCTCGACCAGGCCCGCGGCGTCGCCGCGAGGACGTGCGTGCAGATAGGCCTCGGCCAGGACATTGCTGCCGCTCAGGAATGCCGGCGCGCTCATGCGCTCGCGCAGCCAGCTCGCAATCTGGCCGGAGCGCAACTCGGCGATCGCCTCGATGCGCGTCTCTTCGGCGTGGCGCTCCTCGTGGTATTCGAGGGCCACGCCGACGGCCGTGAGGGCACCGATGAGCAGGACGGCCGTGGCGAGCCGCGGGCCGGCGCGCCACGGCTCGGGCACGGCTTGCCTGTTGCGCGGCGAGTGCTGGTGCGCCGGAACGGGTGGGCTCACGGACATTCGCGAGCATGGCACCGCCAACTACCCTGCTGGCGGCCGGGTCATCGCGCCGGTGCGGCGGGTTCGGACTTCTGGACGAATCGGGCCAGTTTGTTGAGCAGGTTGTCGCGGGTGAATGGCTTGACGATGAACCCGGCCGCGCCCGCGCTCATGCTGCGCTCGATGGTTTCGCGGCGTGCGGCGCCGGTCAGCATGATCACCGGGATCTGCTTGTAGGTCGGGCCGGACTGCAGCCATTCGGTCAATGCCACGCCGTCCATGACATGCCCGAGCTCGACGGCTACGCGCTGACGCGCGCGATCCGCGATGAAGAACGTGCCCTGCCTGGCGCACCGCGCATGCCGATCCTGGCCCTCACCGCCAACGCCCTGCGCGACGAGGCGAGCAGGGCGCGCGCTGCCGGCATGGACGAGTGCTGACCAAGCCGATCCAGCTGCGCGCCCTCGCGGCGGCGCTCGAGCGCTGGATGCCGGAGGCCGCGCACGCCGAAGCGCCGGCCCCGCTGCTGCCGCACGCCGCGGACAAGGCAAGCCCGCTCCCGGTCGATGTATCCGTTCTGAAGAGCCTGGTCGGCGACGACATGGAGACGGTGCGCGAGTTCCTTTCCGAGTTCCTCGTCTCGGCACATCAGCAGGCCGCCGAGATCGTCACTTCGTGTCATGCCGACGACAGCCGGCGCGTCGGCGCGATCGCGCACAAGCTCAAGGCCTCCTCGCGCTCGGTCGGCGCGCTGGCCCTGGGCGACCTGTGCGCCGAGCTCGAAAATGCCTGCCGCGCCGGCGGCAAGGCCGAGCTGGCGGAGCGGTGCGTCCGCTTCGAAGCGTCGATGCGCGAGGTCCAGTCCTGCATCGTCGACGTCCTCGCCGAACCGACGATCTAGCGTGTCGGCCCGCCAACGCGGGCACTTCACTCCGGCGGCGCCGGCAGATGCGCTTCGAGCACGGGCCGGATTCGGCCGACGATGTCGGCAAGCGCGCGCTGCACGGCAACCGCCGCCGATACCATCTCTTCCGGCCTGGCGCCGCTCTCGCCGAGCGTTTCGAGCGTGCCGGCAAACTCGTCGACGCGTGTCGCGCCGATCGAGGCGCTGGCGCCTCGCAACGAATGCCCCGCCGCGGCCATGCCGGCAGCGTCGCCCGAGGCAAGCGCGTCGTCGAGCTGCGTCATGCCGCCGGCGTAGGTCTCGACGAATCGCGCGAGGACGCGGAGGTAGGGCTCGACGACGCCGCCGAAAAGTTCCATTCCCCGTTCTGCGTCCAGGTCGTCGATCGCCGCCAGTCTCGCCTCCACGCCTGACGGCACGGGCGCCGTCGGTTCGGGCAGAGTGCGCGCGACCGGCGGCGGATTCCGGCCCGCGCTGACCGGCAGCCAGCGCAGCAGCGTCTCGTACAGAGCGTCGGGGTTCACCGGCTTGGCCACGTGGTCGTTCATCCCGGCAGCGATGCACGCCTCGCGGTCCTCGCCGAAGGCGTTGGCGGTCATGGCGATGATGGGGACGCGACCGAGGCCGGGCAAGGCACGGACCGCGCGGGTGGCCTGCAGGCCGTCGAGTCCGGGCATCTGCACGTCCATGAGGACGAGGTCGAAAGGGCGCGAGCGAATCATCGCCACGGCCTCGACGCCGTCGCGGGCAATTGCGACCTCGAGCCCTGCGGAGCGCAGCAACTCGGCCGCCACTTCCTGGTTGACGACGTTGTCTTCGGCGAGCAGCACCCGCGCGCCGGCGCGGGTCGCTTGCAGGGCACGCAAGGCGTCGCCGCCGCGTGCGCCGGCGGGCAGGCTCGTCGCCGTGCCGACCAGAGTTTCGAGCAATCCATCGTGCAAGGCAGAGAGCGAGATCGGCTTGATGAGAATGTTGCGGATGCCCGCCTCGCGCGCCTCGAGCCAGAGCCGCTCGTTGTCGTGGGCACTCACGAGGACGCAGCGCGGCGCCCGCCAGCCTGCCTTCTTGACCAGACGTCGTGCGGTCTCGATGCCGTCGATGCCGGGCATCTTCCAGTCGAGCACGTAGACGTCGTAAGGGTCGCCTGCCGCCTCGGCGGCTTCGGCGAGGGCCAGTGCCTCCTCGCCAGAGACGGCACTGTCGGTGCGCAGGCCGAGCTGGGTCAGCATCAGCGAGAGCGCCTCGCGGGCCTCGGTCAAGTCGTCGACGAGCAGCCCGCGCATGCCCGCCATCAGGGCCGGCCGCTCGGTCTGCACATCGCGCAGGGCATGACCGAGCATGGCCGTGAACCAGAAGCGGCTGCCGACGCCGGGCTCGCTCCCCGCGCCCGCGTCGCCGCCCATGAGCCGGGCGAGCTGGCGCGTGATGGCCAGGCCGAGGCCGGTGCCACCGTAGCGACGCGTCGTCGAGCTGTCGGCCTGCTCGAATGCCGTGAACAGCGCGCCGATTCGATCCGGAGCGATGCCGATGCCGGTGTCGTGCACCTCGAAACGGACTCGCATGGAAGCACCATCGCTCTCCAGGATTTCGCCGCGCAGGGTGACCGATCCGTGCTCGGTGAATTTCACGGCGTTGCCGAGCAGGTTGAGAAGGGCCTGCGTCAAGCGGATCGCGTCGCCATGCATCGAACGCGGCAGGTGGTCGGTGTCGATGACCAGCTCGAGGCCCTTTTCCCGAGCCCGCTCGGCGACGAGCGCGCAGACGCGCGACAGCAGCGTGTCGGTCGCGAAATCGGCCACGTCGAGCTTGAGCTTTCCGGACTCGATCTTCGACAGATCGAGGATGTCGTTGATAACGCCGAGAAGATGCTGCGCGGCATCGCCCACCTTGGCAATGCGCTCGCGCTGCGCCGGCTCGCGCACGTCCCGCTTCAGCAGATAGGTCAGGCCGGTGATGGCGTTCATCGGCGTGCGGATCTCGTGGCTCATGTTGGCCAGGAAAGCGCTCTTGGCCCGCGTCGCTGCCTCGGCCCGGTCGCGTGCGTCGACGAGCTGGTGGTTGACGAGGTGGAGGCGCAGCTCCGCGTTCTTCAGCTCGGTCACGTCAGAGGCGAGCACGAAGAAGCCCTTGACTTCGCCGTCGCGCCAGTCCGGGACGTAGTAGACCCACAGATAGGTCGAGCCCCCAGCGCCTCGCTGCTCCTCGCGCTCGAAGCGCTGGGCCTCGCCGGCCAGCGCCGCCGCAATCCGGTCATTGCGCTCGGCCATCAGCGCGCCGCTCATCAGCCCAGGCATGTGCCTGCCGAGCACTTGCTCGCGCGGCAGACCGAGCCATTCGCAATAGATCTTGTTGACGAAGCCGCACCTCAGGTCGCGGTCCCAGTAAGCGACACCGCCCGGGATGTTCTCGGCCACCTTGCGCAGGAACTCATCCGCTGTCGTGAGCGCCTTGTTGGCCGCGACCAGCTCGGCCGAGCGTTCGGCGACGAGCTCCTCGAGATGGTGACGATGGCGCGCGAGTTCGGCTTCGTGGCGTTTCTGCGCGCTGATGTCGGTATGAACGACGACCGCGCCTCCAGCCCGCGTGCGCAGCGGCGTCACGTTCATGCAGTACCAGCGCTTCTGCGATGACGAGTCGCACCTGTATTCCTGGGTGAAGGCCAGGGATTCGCCGGCGAGGACTGCACGAATGCCCGCGGCGACCGCCATCGCCGAGGGGCGGCAGACCTCCAGGTAGCTCGTACCGACGTCGACGCGACCGTGCGGGTCCTCGCCCGCGCGTGCATTCGCGGCGGCGAATTCGCGCCACGCCGCGTTGACCGCGACGATCACGCCGCCGTGGTCGAGCACCGCCATGTGATCGAGCACCGAGTCCTCGACGGCCTGCACGAAGTCGGAGGCGTCGCGAAGATCAGCCTCGGCCTGCTTTTGTTCGGTGACGTCCTGGAGAGTCCCGAACCAGCGCGTGCGCCCGTCGCCGACGTCCGGCTCGAGCGGCACGACGGCGTGCTGCAGGTTCACCCACGTGCCGTCGCTGCGCTGCACGCGATAGGCAAACCCGGCCCGCGACGACGGCTCGGCGCCCAGGTGTTTCAGTTGTCCGCGCAGCGCCGCGACATCGTCCGGGTGGACGGACTCCAGCCACTCGCGCAGGCTGCGCGGCATGTCGTCCGGCTCCCGGCCGATAAGAGCCGGCAAGCTCTCCGACCAGCTCTCGATCACACCGCCCGGGCCAACGACGACGTGACCGAGCCGGGCCATGAGCTGGGCGCGCTGCAAGGCCGCCTCGCGCCCGCGCAACTGCCGCTCCAGCTTCACGTGTTCGCTGACGTCGCGCGCGATGGTCGCCAGGGCGACGACGCGGCCCGTTGCGTCGCGCACCGGCGAGAGCGTCATGGCTAGCTCCATGTCGTGGCCGTCGCGGTGACGCCGCGTCGTCTGCGCCAACACGAT
Source organism: Caldimonas sp. (assembly GCA_039933535.1). Classification (GTDB taxonomy): domain Bacteria; phylum Pseudomonadota; class Gammaproteobacteria; order Burkholderiales; family Burkholderiaceae_C; genus Schlegelella_A. The sequence goes on from JBDTNU010000094.1 coordinate 6,816, forward strand.
CTGCTCGCCCGCGGCGACGCGCTCGCCCAGGCGATCGATCCGCGGCCCCGGGAAGAGCTCGCCGGACAGTTGGCCGATCGCCTGCGCCGCCGTATAGCCGGACAGCTTCTCGGCCGCCGGGTTCCAGCTCGTGATCCTGCCATCAGGGGTCTGGCCGATGATCGCATCGGCCGACGACTCGACGATCGCCGCCAGGTCGGCGCGCACCCGGTCCGCGGCGACACGCTCGCTGATGTCGCGCGCGATCGTCGCCACGGCGACGACGCGACCGTTGGCGTCAAGCACCGGCGAAATGGTGATCGAGAGATCAACGATGTGGCCGTCGCGGCGGTTCCGCGTCGTCCGGTCGACGGCGACCTGCTCGCCGGCGGCGATGCGTTCGCGCACGCCTTCCAGCTCCGGCCCCGGAAACATCTCGACAGCCTGGCGGCCGATCGCCTCGGCAGCGCTGTAGCCGGTGAGCTTCTCGGCGCCCCGGTTCCAACTCGTGATCGCGCCTGCGAGATCCTGGCCGAAGATCGCGTCGCTGGAAGACTCGACGATCGCCGCGAACTGGGCCCGCGCCCGCCCGGCCTGCTCGCGTTCGGTGACGTCGCGCGACATGCCGAATATGCCTACGACGGCGCCGCTCGCGTCTCGCAACGGACCCTTGCTGACGAGAAAGTTGCGCGGACCAAGGGCGGTCGTCACCTGCTCCTCGACGGTCGAGGTCTGGCCGCTCAGCATCAGCGCTTCGTCTGCTGCCACCACCGCCTCGGCCTCGGCCGCGGGAAGCAGGTCACGCACGGTGCGGCCGAGCATGTCGGTCGCCTCGCGTCCGAACACGCGGCTGCCTTCGCGATTGAAGAGCAGATAGCGCCCCTGCCTGTCCTTTGCGAAGATGACTTCGCTCGACTGCGTGGTGATCGCGTCGAGCAGTTGCAAGGCGCGCAGCCGCTCCGCCTGCCCGGCTTCGCGGCCGCTTGCCTCGCCGAGCGCGCGGCGGTCGCGCGCGCGCAGGATCGCAAAGGTGACGGCGAGCCAGGCGAGGATCGCCGCCGTGACGATCAGCGCCATGTCGCCGGCTGCGGCGCCGACGATCTCGTCCCGATCGATCTTGGCGATGAGAAACCAGTCGGATCCGTCGACGCGGCGCACGACGCCGAGCACGCGGTTGCCGGAAAAGTCGAGCCCCTCTCGCGCCACCCCTCTGGCCTGCTCCACGCTGGCCATGTCCGCCGGCAGGAGGCCGGGTGTCTTCATCGGGGCCGTGCGGCCCGTCGTGCTGCCGACGATCTGGTCGCCTGCCTGGCGAAAGAGAAGCACCATCGCCGTCCTGCTCGGTACCGGCCAGGCGCTCAGCGACCGAAACAGTTGGGCACTCGGATCGAGGCGCATGACGATCGCGGCGCGCGCCGGGTGACCTGTGGCGTTCAGGGGAATGACGATGTCCAGACGCGGCGCCGGACTGGGTCCGCCGTAGCCGTAGAAGTCGGTGCGGGCGGCTTCACCACTCTGCATCGCGCGCAAGCCTGTGGCACGAAGCTCGGGCGCAGTCTCCAGCCCGGCGCCGGCCTCGGCGGCGACGACGCTGCCCGCCGCGTCGAGCACGAGCGCGCTGTGCTGCCCGACCGACTTGCGGAACTCGGCCACGCGGTCGAGCATGCTCGCGCCGCTCGCCGCATCACCGTTGTCGCGCCATCGCATGAAGAGAGTGGCGAGGCGTTCGTCATCGGCGACATAGGTCCCGGCGCGCATCTGGTCGCGCAACCAGCGCGCCACCTCGGTACTGCGCAATTCGGCCACGGCTTCGACGCGCGCGGCCTCCAGACCGCGCTCGTGCTCGTAGCGCGCCGCCATGGCGGCGATCGCCAGCCCGCCGATCAGCCCAGCCGCCAACGCGGCGGCCGGGCCGCTTCTCAGCAGACGCGCCCAGCTACCGGCAGAACGGGCAAGGGGCGTTGGCGCGAAAATGTGAAAGGGCTCGAAAGTCGGCCATGGACCCTACGCGCCCACCCCGTGGCTCGTCTGTTCGCCATCACACATAGCGGGCATCGCCCGTCGGTCGACCTCAGGCCACGAACGGCGCCAGCTTGGCAATCAATCCGTCGCGCGTGAAGGGCTTGACGATGAAGGAAGCGGCACCCACGGTACGGCTTCGCTCGAGCGTCTCGCGGCGCGCTTCGCCGGTCAGCATGACGACCGGGATGGCGGCGAGCGCCGGAATCGACTTCAGGCGTTCGGTGAGCTCCAGGCCCCCCATGCCCGGCAGGTTCACGTCCATCAGGATCAGGCTCGGACGCACGCGCGCGAGCTTGCCCAGGGCTTCGAGGGCCTCGCTTGCGAACACGAGATCCCAGGGTTGCGACTCGAGTGTCTTGGCGATGAGCTTGGCGGCGAACGCATCGTCCTCGACGATCATGATCAACGGACGCGGCGCGCGTGCCTTGTCGGCCAGCTCTCGCACGCCCTTCAGATGCGGCGCGACGGTCGCACCGAGCTGGCCGGCCCACGCCGAGATCGGCCTGACGCCTTCGTGCGACGCTGCCAGCGCGCGCTGCAACTGCTCGACGGTCGGGCGGCTGCCCGCGACCTGGCTGGCCTGAGCCATCGCGTCCCTGGCCGAGGCGACGTGCCGCGCGCCTTCGGCGATCTGGCCGTCGATGACGCCCTCCATGGCGGCAAGGCGGGCTAGGTGTTCGTCGACCTCGGCCGGGCTCGGCCCACGCGTCGCCGGCGCCGCGAGATCGCGGCAGGCGATCCACACCGACATCGCCAGCCGATAGCCGTCGTAGGCCTGTGGCCAGTAGAGCACGTAGTCGTCGAACGACTCCTTCTTGCAGAGCTCGAAGGCGAGGCGCAAGTCGTCCTTGCCGCAGACAAGGACGGTGCGATGCGGGTGGCCGTGCGCCAGCGCACTGTGCCGAAGCACGCGGAGGTAGTACTGCTGCGCCTTGCCGATCTCCTTGAAAGCGAGAACGACGACCTTCGGCTTGGCGCGATCGAAGTCGGCAACTTCGCGGTCAGGGTGGGTCGAGACTTCGACGGCCTTGAATTCCCGGGCCAGCACGCCGCGGATCTGCTCGACGTCGTCTACGTTGTCGCCGGCAACCAGGATTTGCAGCGCTCTGACGTCGGTCGTCACGATGTCGATTCCTGATCGGCAGGGAACATGCGCGGCGCGGCGCGGCGCAGTTTCTGCTCCAGCACGGCCCGGCTGAAAGGCTTGACGATGTAGCCCGCGGCACCTTCCTGGGCACAGCGCACGATGTCTTCCTTCTTCGCCTCGGCGGTCACCATCAGCACCGGCAGGCTGCTCAGGCGATCGTCCTTCTTGATCGCCGAGAGCAGCTCGAAGCCGTTCATGGTCGGCATGCCGATGTCGGTGATGACGAAGTCGAACTCACCGTCGCGCAGGCGCTCGAGGGCGGCTGCGCCGTCGGCGGCCTCTTCGACGGCGTCGAAGCCCATCTCGCGCAGCAACCCGCGCATGACGCGGCGCATGGTGGAGAAATCGTCGACGATGAGAAAGCGCATGGCGCCGGTCTGTGCGACGCTTAGCGGCCGGGCGGCACGGCAGGGGCGTCGCTGCCCGCGGCCGCGAGGGTGGCGCCTTCACCTTCGCCCTGGTTCGGCAAGAGCTGCAGCAGCCGGTCTTCCGCTTCACGGTTCATGACGATGATGCTGATGCGCCGGTTGGTGGCGCTCTGCGGCTCGGCGGGAACGAACAGCCGGCTCGAGGCCAGTCCCTGCACGAGCAGCATGCGATCGTCGGGCAGGCCGCCGCCGACGATCTCGCGTCGCGACGCGTTGGCACGGTCGCTCGACAGCTCCCAGTTGCTGTAGCCGCGCTCGCCGCCTGAAAAGGGCTGCGCGTCGGTGTGGCCTTCGAGCGTGATCCGGTTCGGCACGTCCTGCAGGACGTGGCCGATCTCGCGCAGCAGATCGCGCATGTAGGGCTTCACGACCGCGCTGCCGCTGTCGAACATCGGCCGGTTCTGGTCGTCGACGATCTGGATGCGCAGGCCGTCCTGGGTCATGTCGAGGCGGATCTGCGACTTCATCGCGGCCAGCTTCGGGCTCGCGGCGAGTGCTTCTTCGACCTTGGCCTTGAGCGCCTCGAGGCGTGCGGTCTCGGCTCGCTTTTGCTCGGCCTGCAAGGCCTTGAGATTGAGCAGCTTGCGCTTGGCCGGGACGTCGCCGTCCTTGACCTGGCCGGTCGAGCGCGACAGGTCGGCGCCGCCGCCGCGCACGACCGACGAAGAGTCGCCAGACCCTTCGCCGCCCATCAGAGAGACCTTGAGCGGCGAATTGAAGAAGTCGGCGATGCCTTTCTTGTCGCCCTCGGTGGTCGAGCCGAGCAGCCACATGAGGAGGAAGAACGCCATCATGGCCGTCACGAAGTCGGCGTAGGCGATCTTCCATGCGCCGCCGTGCTTGGCGTGCCCGCCCTTGCGCACACGCTTGATGATGATCGGCTGAAGCTTTTTCGAATCGCCGGCCATGTCAGTCGCTCCACGTCGTCATGTCAGGCCTTCTTGCCCTTGACGTGGCCTTCGAGCTCGCTGAACGTCGGCCGGTCCTTCGA
>JBDTNU010000095.1:0-11281 GCA_039933535.1 Caldimonas sp.
ATCTCGGCATCGCCGGCGGCAGCGGCATCACGCCGATCCTGTCGATCATGAAGACCGTGCTCGCGGCCGAGCCCGAGTCGCGCTTCACCCTGATCTACGGCAACCGAAAGCTCCGCTCGACCATGTTCCTCGAGGAGCTCGAGGACCTGAAGAACCGCTACCTGTCGCGCCTGACGCTGCACCTCGTGTTTTCGCAGGAGTCGACCGATCTGCCGCTGCACAGCGGCCGGATCGGGCGCGAGAAGATCGGCGAGTTCCTCGGCACGCTGGTCGATGCGCGGCAGCTCGACCATGCCTTCATCTGCGGCCCGCACGGCGTCAACGACGAGGCCGAGGCGGCCTTGCTGGCGGCCGGCGTCGCGCCGGAGAAGATCCACATCGAGCGCTTCGGCATTCCCGACTCAGGCAGCGAAGTGCGCCGGGCGCTGGACGAAGTGCGCGAGGGCGACGCCGCCGATGCGCAGATCACGATCATTCGCGACGGCGTGAGCTCGGTGATCGACTTCCACGACTACCAGGGCAACATCCTCGATGCCGCCGCCGCCGCGGGACTCGAGGTGCCGTTCTCCTGCAAGTCGGGCGTGTGCTGCACCTGTCGAGCCAAGCTGCTCGAAGGCGAAGTGCGCATGGCGCGCAACTTCGCGCTCGAGAAGCACGAGGTCGCGGCAGGCTTCGTGCTGACCTGCCAGTCGCATCCGCTGACCGAGCGAGTCGTGATCTCGTTCGACGAGCGCTGAGCCCGAGCCGATGCCCCGCGGACGCGCAAGAGGCTACGACGGCCAGCGTGAGCAGATCCTCGCCCGCGCGGCGAAGCTGTTCGCCAAGCGCGGCTATACCGCGACCTCGATGAACGAGGTGGCCGAAGCATGCGGCGTGTCCAAGCCTTCGCTCTACCACTACGTGCAGGACAAGCAGCAATTGCTGGTCGAGATCGCCGCCGCGCACATCGCAAAACTCGAAGCGCTGGTCGATGCGGTCGGTGCCGAGACGCACGACCCCGAGTCACGCGTGCGCCGCCTGATCGCCGCCTTTCTCGCCGTCTATGCCAGCTCGCAGGCCGAGCACCGCGTGCTGACCGAAGACGTCAAGTTCCTGCAGCCGACCGATCGCCGCCGCATTCTCGATGGCGAGCGCAAGGTCGTCGCCGCGTTCGCCGACGCGATCGCCGAGGCCAGGCCGGAGCTGCGTGACCACAACCTCGACAAGCCGCTCACCATGCTGCTGTTCGGCATGATGAACTGGATGTTCACCTGGTTGCGGCCGCGCGGCGAGTTCAGCCACGCCGACATGGCGCCCGTGGTCGCCGAGCTTTTCTTCGGCGGCCTCGCCGCAGTCCGCGCGCCGGGCTCGCCGAAGGTCGCGCTTTCCCATTCCATCAACGGAGACACTGCATGCCTCACCCCGCCAAACTCGCGGTCGCGCTCGGCCTCGCCGTCGCGGCCACGCTCGTGAACGCCGACATCAACGTCGGCGTCACCGTGTCGGCCACCGGGCCGGCCGCGTCGCTCGGCATCCCCGAGAAGAACACGATCGCGCTGATGCCGCAGACGATCGGCGGGCAGAAGGTCAACTACATCGTCCTCGACGATGCGTCCGACACGACCACCGCGGTCGCCAACGCCAGGAAGCTGGTCACCGAGAACAAGGTCGACGTCCTGCTCGGCTCGACCACGACGCCGAACTCGCTGGCGATGATCGACGTTGCCGCCGAGTCGCAGACGCCGATGATCTCGATGGCCGCGTCGGCTCGCATCGTCGAGCCCATGGACGCCAAGCGGCGCTGGGTCTTCAAGACGCCGCAGAACGACATCATGATGTCGCTCGCAATCGCCGCGCACATGCAGCAGTCGGGCGTGAAGACGGTCGGCTTCATCGGCTTCAACGACGCCTACGGCGAAGGCTGGTACAGCGAATTCGCGAAGATCGCGCCGGTCAAGGGCCTGACCATCGTCGCCAACGAGCGCTATTCGCGCACCGACACCTCGGTCACCGGCCAGGTGCTCAAGCTCATCGCCGCCAAGCCCGACGCGATCCTGATCGCCGCCTCCGGGACGCCGGCGGTGCTGCCGCAGAGGACGCTCAGGGAACGCGGCTACGCGGGCAAGTACTACCAGACGCACGGCGTCGCCAACAACGACTTCCTGCGCGTCGGCGGCAAGGACGTCGAAGGCACCTATCTGCCTTCGGGCCCGGTGCTGGTCGCCGCCCAACTGCCGCCCAACTACCCGGTCAAGCCGAGCGCGATGGAGTACGTGGCCAAGTACGAAGCTGCCTACGGCAAGGGCTCGGTCTCGACCTTCGGCGCCCACGCCTGGGACGCGGGTCGGCTGATGACCTTCGCCGCCGCCAAGGCCTTGAAGAAGACACAGCCGGGAACGCCGGAATTCCGTGCCGCGCTGCGCGACGCGCTCGAGACCACCACCGAGATCGACGGCGCGCACGGCATCTTCACCATGTCGCCCACCGATCACCTCGGCCTCGACCAGCGCGCTCGCGTGATGGTGAAGATAGAGAACGGCGCCTGGAAATACCAACCCTGATCGCATCATCATCATGTCGGACCTCTCGATCCTTCAGAGTCTCATCGCCGATCGCTGGATCGGCACCCGCCCGGGCAGCGCGCTTTCGAGCGCGATCGACGGCTCGGCAATCCACCACACGCATGCCGACGAGATCGATTTCGGCGAGGCGCTGAGCCACGCCCGCAAGTCCGGCTTGCCGGCACTGATGGCGATGGACTTCCAGCAGCGCGCGGCGCGCCTGAAGGCGCTGGCGGCCTACCTCAACGAGCGCAAGGAAGAGCTGTACACGATCTCGCGCCACACCGGCGCGACGCGCAACGACAGCTGGGTCGACATCGAAGGCGGCACCGGCACCCTCTACGCCTACGCCTCGATGGGTGGCAACGAGCTGCCTTCGGGCAACGTCGTCCACGAGGGGCCGGCCGTCTCGATCGGCAAGAAAGGCCACTTTGCGGGGACCCACATTCTCGTGCCGCGCGGCGGCGTCGCGGTGCACATCAACGCCTTCAACTTTCCGGTCTGGGGGCTGCTGGAGAAATTCGCGCCGACCTTTCTCGCCGGCATGCCGTGCATCGCCAAGCCGGCGACTGCGACGAGCTATCTCACCGAAGCGATGGTGCGGATGATGTTCGAGTCCGGACTGCTCCCCGCGGGCAGCCTGCAGCTCGTGATCGGCGGCACCGGCGATCTGCTCGATCGCCTTGAGAGCCAGGACGTGGTCACCTTCACGGGATCGGCCGACACCGCCCTGAAGCTGCGCGGCAATGCCAACCTGCTCGCGAAATCGATCCCGTTCAACGCCGAGGCTGATTCGCTCAACGCCGCGATACTCGGTCCCGACGTGCAGCCGGGCGACGAGGAGTTCGACCTCTTCGTCAAGGAGGTGGTGCGCGAGATGACGGCCAAGGCAGGCCAGAAATGCACGGCGATCCGCCGCGCCATCGTGCCGCGCCAGCACCTCGACGCGCTTGCTGCAAAGCTGCGCGAGCGGCTGGCCAAGGTCAGCGTCGGCGACCCGGCGGTCGAGGGCGTGAAGATGGGCGCGCTCGCCTCGCGGGCGCAGCAGAAGGACGTCGGCGAGCGGGTCGAGATGCTGTCGCGCGGCAACGAGGTCGTCTTCGGGCGCGGCGACGGTTTCGCGCCGAAGGGCGAGGGCGTCGGCAATGGCTCGTTCTTCGCCCCGACCTTGCTGCTTTGCCGCGATGCGATGGCCAACGACGCCGTGCACGACGTGGAGGCCTTCGGTCCCGTCAGCACGCTCATGCCCTATGGCGATTTCGACGAGGCGCTTGCGCTGGCCGCACGCGGCCGCGGCAGCCTCGTCGCGACGCTGGTGACGCGCGACCCCAAGATCGCGGCGAAGGCGATTCCGCAGATGGCCGCCTGGCATGGAAGATTGCTGATCCTCGATCGCGAGGCCGCGGCCGAGTCGACCGGCCACGGCTCGCCCTTGCCGATGCTCAAGCACGGTGGCCCCGGCCGGGCCGGCGGCGGCGAGGAGCTGGGCGGCATTCGCGCCGTCAAGCACTACCTGCAACGCGCGGCGGTGCAAGGCTCGCCGACCATGCTCACGGCCGTGACCGGCGAGTACGTTCGCGGCGCGGCATTGAACGAAGGCGAGCTGCATCCCTTTCGCAAGCACTTCGAGGAGCTCGCCATCGGCGACTCGCTGCTCACGCACCGGCGCACGGTGAGCGAGGCCGACATCGTTGCCTTCGGCGGCGTCTCGGGCGATTTCTTCTACATGCACTTCGACGCGATCGCGGCCAAGGAATCGGCCTTCGGCCAGCGCATCGCGCACGGCTACTTCGTGCTCTCTGCGGCGGCGGGGCTGTTCGTGTCGCCTGCCCCCGGTCCGGTGCTCGCCAACTACGGGCTCGATACGCTGCGCTTCGTCAAGCCTGTGGCGATCGGCGACACGATCCGCGCTCGCTTGACCTGCAAGCGCAAGATCGACCGCAACAAGAAGGACGCGCAAGGCAAAGGGCAGGGCGTCGTCGCCTGGGATGTCGAGGTCACCAACCAGGCCGACGAGCTGGTCGCGAGCTACGACATCCTGACCCTGGTGGCCAAGCGGGCGGGCTAGGGCAGACGTCGAACGGACTTGCGGCGTCGCGAGATCGTGCGGCGCCGCCGGGGAAAACCCCTTCGGGCGGACAAGGTCGCGCTCCTAGAATCGGCGCGCAACCGCTCCAGGAACACATGGCACAAACCCGTCGCGCCGGCGCACCGAAGAAGCCCGCCGCCACGAGCCCGGGGTTGCGCATCCTCAAGAAATATCCGAATCGACGCCTCTACGACACCGAGGTGTCGAGCTACATCACCCTCACCGAAGTGAAGGCGATGGTGCTGCAGGGCCTCGACTTCGAAGTGCGCGACGCCAAGACCGGCGACGACCTGACACGCAGCATCCTGCTCCAGATCATCCTCGAGGAAGAGACCGGCGGCGTGCCGATCTTCTCGACCTCGATGCTCTCGCAGATCATCCGTTTCTACGGCCATGCCATGCAGGGGATGATGGGCACGTACCTCGAGTCGAATCTGCAGACCTTCACGGATATCCAGGGCCGCCTTGCCGAGCAGTCCAAGGGCCTGGTCGACCCGAAGCTGCCGAACCCGGAGCTGTGGTCACAGTTCCTCAGCGGCCAGGCGCCGATGGTGCAGGGGCTGATGGGCAACTACATGGAGCAGTCACGCCAGGCGTTCCTGCAGATGCAGGAACAGGTCGCCAAACAGGCGTCGACCCTGTTCCCGGGCCTGCCCGCGCTCAAGCCGACGACCAAGCGCTGACCGCGCGGGCGATCGGCCGCGATCGGCGCCTTACCGCGTTCCGCTGACCTCGACCGTGACCCGGCGGTCCGGCTGCAGGCAGGCGATCAGCTTCGGCCGCGGTTGCCGGTCGGTGCAGTCCCCGGGTCGGGTGACCGGCACCGATTCGCCACGGCCGACGGCCGTCACGCGCGCGGCATCGACCGCGCCGGCGTCGACCAGGTAGGCCTTGACTGCTTCGGCGCGGCGACGTGACAGGCCCTCGTTGTAGACCTCGGTGCCGAGCCGGTCGGTGTGGCCCTCGACGACGATGCGGTCGAAGCGGGTTCCCTGCAGCTCGCGAACGAAGCCGTCGAGCGCGGCCTTGCCTTCGGGCCGAATGTCGTAGCGGTCGAAGGCGAACAGCGAATCGGCCGAAAAGCTGACCCGGCGCGGCGCCGGCGCGACCGGCGGGGGCGGCACGACCACGGCCACCGGGGCAGGCATCGGCGGGGGTGGCGGGGGCGGCGGCTCGGCCGGGCGAGGTGCCGGCGCCGCCGCGAAGCGCGGCGCGGGCGCCGCGTCGCGGCCTAATGGAAACACGATGCTCGCCGAGAAGACGTTGACGCCGCCGTTGTTTCCGACGGCATCGTTGACGCGGTAGCGCTCGGCCTCGGCGCGGACGAAGAACGAGCGGTTGATTTCGTACTGCAGGCCGACGCCGAACTTCGGGTTGATCGCGTTCTTGCGCGGGTTCGGGTCGAGCACCGCCACCGCGCCGGTGCCGGTGAAAGCGTCGCGCGACTGCGCGTACTGGGCGCCGATGCGGCCGATCGCGGAGAGTCGCTCGGTCAGCGGCCACGTGCCCACGAGGTCGAGGTTGGCACCCTGGAGCTTGATCCGGCCGGTGAGCGTCCCTGCCGGCGTCGTCGTCGCCGTGAAGCCGAACTCGCCGAGCCGGAAGTAGCCGGCCTCGAGACCGACATAGCGGTTGAGCTGATAGCCGCCGAACAGCTTGAACGCGGTGTCGTGCTCGTCGCGGCTCATCGCCGTGGTCGTGAGGCCGGCGCCGAGCAGACCCGCGGTGATGCGCGCCTCGTCGATCCGTGCCCGCGATTGACCGACGGAAAGGCCGCCGTAGAAGTAGCTGCTGTCGTCCTGGGCAGAGGCCACCGTGGCGCCCAGGCAGCCGAGCGCGGCCAGGCTCCACAAGCGCGATCGGCGGGTCGTTGTCATGGGCTTCTCGATGATGCGTGAGCGGGGGGTACGGGTGGCGGCACTCATGGCGCGACCACCGTCGTGTTGACCACCGTCACCGAGGCGGTGAGGCTGATCGCGCGGCCGGTGAGCGTGGTCTGCTGGGTCTGGCCGGAGGTCGAGATCGTCAGCCCGGCGGGTGCGATGATCGTGCCGACCATGACGCTGCGGTCCTCGATGCGCGCCGCCGAGCCAACCCGCCAGAAGACGTTCTTCGCCTGTGCGCCGTTGATGAGCAGCACGCGCCCCGGGATGGTCGGTGTGCCGACCGTCAGCGCCGCCGTCATCTGGAACACCCAGACCGCGTTCGGGTCGCCCTGGCCGTCGAGGGTGAGGTCGCCGAGCGTGAGGACGAAGGCGCCGCCGGCGGCGGTGTATACCGCGGCCGGCAGGGTCAGCCCGCCCAGCTGGCCGGCGCCGGGATCGCCGCCCGCCGGCAGCGCCGTCATCGCGTCGTAGGCGCTCTGGGCGTCGGCACGCGCCTGCGCGGCGATCGCCAGCCGCGTGATCGTCCCCGGCGCCGGCGGCGCGCAGTAGATCGTGCCGTTGACGCCGCCGACGTTGAGCGGCGTCTCGGTGTAGACGTCGGTCGCGTCGTGGAATCCGGTGATCGCCGTGCACACCGCGGTCGAGCCGATGTTGCCGCCGATGACCGTGTTCGTCCCCTGATTGGTCATGCCGGCGGCGCCGCCGAAGCCGCCGAACGCAGCGACGCTGCGCAGGTCGATCGGCGCGATGCAGGCCTGCGTGCCGGTCGTGAAGCCCCAGCTGCGGTCGAGTACCAGCGGGTTGCCGGCCAGGTCCTTGACGCCGGTCGCGCCGCCGCGGACGGTGACCGTGAGCGCGGTGTTGGCGGTGAAGCCGGCGGGCGCGCTCGGCGTGAAGCTGGCGACACGCGTCGGCGCGTCGTAGAGCACCGTTCCCGCGACCGGCACGCCAGTTGCGGTGACGACGAAGGTCAGCGGGCCGATCGTTGCCGCGTCCATCGCTTCGCTGAAGGTCGCGCTCACCGTTCGTCCCAGGCAGACCGCGACGCTGCCGTCCTGCGGGCTGACCGCGGTGACGGTCGGCGCAATGGTGTCGGGCAAGGCTGCGGTGGTGAAGGTCCAGACGTGGTTGCCCGATCCGGGCAGGACGGCGGTGTTGCCGGCGAGCGCGTTGCCGGCGAGGTCGGTGGCCGCGACGGTGACGGTGGCGGTGAAGACGCTGCTGCTCGCCAGCACGCCGCCGGTCGGAACGAAGGTCGCGGTCGCCGCTGGCACCGAGTAGCTGACCGTTCCGCCGACCGGCGTTCCGAGCGTCGTGTTGACGATCGTGAAGCTGGTTACCGAGATCGTCGCCGGGTTCATCGCCTCGCTGAAGGTCGCCGTGACGGCGGTGTTGTTTGCGACCAGGGTCGCTGCCTGCGATGGCACCGTCAAGGTCACCGTCGGGCGGGTCGTGTCGGGCAGCGCGGTTGTGGTGAAGGTCCACACGAAGTTGGCGGCCAGGCCATTGCCCGCGAGGTCGTTCGCGCCGGTCGTCACGGTCGCGGTGAACTGGCTGTTGTCGGCCAGCGTGGCCGGCGTCGTCGGCGTGAAGATCGCGCTTCGGCTCGTCGCCGAGTAGCTGACGTTGCCGACCACGGCGGTGCCGAGCGTGCTGTTGACGAGGGTGAACGTCGACCCCGAGATCGTCGCCGGGTTCATGTCTTCGCTGAAGGTCGCGGTGATCGCGGTGTTGTTCGCGACGGCGGTCGCTCCCGGCGCGGGCACGGTCACGGTCACCGTCGGGCGGGTCGTGTCGGGCAGCGCGGCGGTGGTGAAGGTCCACACGAAGTTGGCCGCCAGGCCGTTGCCGGCGAGGTCGCTCGCGCCAGTCGTGATGGTCGCCGTGAACTGGCTGTTCGCGGCAAGCGTGGCTGGAGTGCTGGGCGTGAAGATCGCCGTCCGGCTCGTCGCCGAGTAGCTCACGACGCCCGGAACCGCCGCGCCGAGCGTGCTGTTGACGAGCGTGAAGGTCGCCCCGGTGATCGTCGTCGGGTTCATGTCCTCGCTGAAGGTCGCGGTGATCGCCGTGTTGTTGGGGACTGCCGTTGCGCCGGCTGCCGGCACCGTCAACGTCACCGTTGGTCGGGTCGTGTCGGGCAGCGCTGCCGTCGTGAAGCTCCAGACATAGCTCGCCGCCAGGGCGTTGCCGGCGAGGTCGGTCGCCGCCGTGGTGATCGTCCCGGTGAACTGGGTGTTGCTCGCCAGCGTGGCCGGCGTCGTCGGCGTGAAGATCGCCGTCCGGCCGGCGGACGAGTAGGCGACGCTGCCCGCGACGGGTGTTCCGAGCGCCGAGTTGACGACGGTGAAGCTCGTTGCCGTGATCGTCGTCGCGTTCATGTCCTCGCTGAACGTCGCGGTGATCGCGGTGTTGTTCGCGACCGCCGTCGCTCCTGGCGCCGGCACGGTCAGCGTGACGGTGGGCGGCGTCGTGTCGGCGGCGCTGGCGGTGACGAAGCTCCATGCGAAATCGGCAACCATCGCGAAGCCCGTGGTGTCGCGGATCGCCGTCGTGAGCGTGGCGACGCATACCGTGGTCGCCGGCAGCGCGGCCGCGGCGATCAGCGTCGCGACCCGGGTCGCCGCGTCGTAGCTGACGCTGGCGAGCACCGGCGTTCCGGCCGGGCAGGCGAGGCTGAAGCTCGTGCCCGTGACGCTGGCGGGATCGATGTCCTTGCTGAACGCTGCCGAGATGCGCGCATTGGTCGCGACGCCGACGACCGCAGGCGATGCCGCGACCGGCGACGTCGACGTCACCGTCGGGGCGACGCCGAGGCCCGGCGGGCCGAGGATCGGATCGACCGTACTTCCGCCACCGCACGCCGCCACGACGGCACCGAGGAGGAGGACGCAAAGGGACGCAGCGGATCGACGAGCGTTGTTCAGTGAAGCCATGGACTCGTCCTGCCGGGTGGGTCGGCCGCGGGGCGCGGCGCGACGGGAGCCGGGTGTATCGCGCGCCCATCACCGCGTCTGTGCGCTGGCGCACCTATGGCCGCGGCGCCGAGTTGACGGGCCGCCCGGTCCCGATTCCTGCACACAATCAACGTCGACGCCGGGTCGGATGACTGCTGCTGCCCAGGCCGTGACTTCGGCAAGTCGAAGCAGGCAATGGGTGAAAATCGGTCCATGACAGAACAAGTGCTGGTTCGACCGTTCGCCGCAGCAAGCTCCACCCGCATCCCGAAGATCGGCTTCGTCTCGCTCGGTTGTCCCAAGGCGCTTACCGATTCCGAGCTGATCCTGACCCGGCTTTCGGCCGAGGGCTACGCGACCTCGAAGACCTTCGCCGGCGCCGACCTGGTGATCGTCAACACCTGCGGCTTCATCGACGACGCGGTCCGCGAAAGCTTGGCGACGATCGGCGAGGCGCTGGCCGAGAACGGCAAGGTCGTGGTCACTGGCTGCCTCGGCGCCAAGGCGGGCGCCGACGGCGGCAACCTGGTTCGGCAGATGCATCCGAGTGTGCTGGCCGTGACCGGGCCGCACGCAACCGAAGAGGTGATGGACGCGGTGCATCTGCACGTGCCGAAGCCGCACGACCCTTTCGTCGACCTCGTGCCGGCCACCCGGCCGCAGATCGGCATCAAGCTCACGCCGAAGCACTACGCTTACCTGAAGATCAGCGAAGGCTGCAACCACCGATGCACCTTCTGCATCATCCCGAGCCTGCGCGGCGACCTGGTCTCGCGCCCTGTGGGCGACGTGCTCTCGGAAGCGGCGGCCCTGTTCGAGTCGGGCGTCAAGGAGCTGCTCGTCATCAGCCAGGACACGAGTGCCTACGGCGTCGACGTTCGCTATCGCACCGGTTTCTGGAATGGGCGGCCGGTCAAGACGCAACTGCTCGAGCTGTGCGAGCGGCTGGCCGAGATTGCCGAGCCCCACGGTGCGTGGGTGCGCCTGCATTACGTCTATCCGTATCCGCACGTCGATGCCATCTTGCCGCTGATGGCGACCGGGCGGATCCTTCCCTACCTCGATGTTCCGTTCCAGCATTCGCACCCCGACGTGCTGCGCCGCATGAAGCGGCCGGCGAGCGGCGAGAAGAACCTCGAGCGGCTCGCGCGCTGGCGCGAAATCTGCCCCGAGCTGGTGGTGCGAAGCACCTTCATCGCCGGCTTTCCAGGCGAAACCGAAGCCGAGTTCGAAGACCTGCTTGCGTTCCTGCGTGAAGCGAAGATCGATCGTGCCGGCTGCTTCGCCTACTCGGCGGTAGACGGCGCGACCGCGAATGCCTTGCCTGGCATGCTGCCGCTCGAAGTTCGAGAGGAGCGGCGCGCACGCGTCATGGCGGTGGCCGAGGAAGTGTCGATTCAAAAGCTGGCGCGGCGCGTCGGCGCGACGATGCAGGTGCTGGTCGATTCGGCGCCCGGCCTGGGCCGAAAGGGCGGCATCGGCCGGAGCTACGTGGACGCACCGGAGATCGATGGCCGCGTCCGCCTGTTGCCGCCCGAGAAGGCATCGAAGACGCTGAAGGCGGGCGAGTTCACGCGTGCCCGCATCGTCGCCGTCGACGGTCACGACCTCGTCGGCGTTCCCGTCTGACGCGATGAGGAAGAAGCCGCCGAGCAGCACTTCGCTCATCGCCCACACCTACCGCCCGCCAGAGGGCTTCGGCTCGGTGCAGCCGGCGGTGCACAAGGCGTCGACCGTGCTGTTCGCGAACACGGCGGCCTTGCGGTCGCGCACCTGGAAATCGAAGACGGGCTACACCTACGGCCTGCACGG
>JBDTNU010000096.1:0-11064 GCA_039933535.1 Caldimonas sp.
TCTGGCGCTGGACGATGGGCTTCAACGCGACGATGGAGTCGATCCACCGCTGGGCGTGGTGGTTCGCCGTGCTGTGCCCGCTGACGGGCGGGATCGGCATGCTGCTGACGGGCACCGTCGTCGACAACTGGTACCTGTGGGGCGTCAAGCACCACATCGCGCCGATGTATCCCTCGGTGTTCCCGTCCGTGCCCGATCCGGCGCTGCTCCAGGGAGTCAAGCCATGAGGAACCGCACCGACATCGCGACGCTGCTCGCGACGCTCGCCGCTTCGGTGCTGCTCGCTGCTTGCGAGCCGCCCCCGGTCAGCAGCGTCCAGCGCGGCTATCGCGGCACCGGCATGGTCGAGCTGTATCGGCCCGCCACCGTGGAAGCCGCGGCGGCGCTGAACACGCCACCGCCGGCAAGCCCCGCCGCGTCGCCCGACGGGCCGCGTGCCTCGCAGGTGTTCAAGAACGTCAAGGTGCTCGGCGATCTGAGCGCCGGCGAGTTCGCACAACTGATGGTCGACATGACGAGCTGGGTGGCGCCGCAGCAGGGCTGCACCTATTGCCACGCCGCCACCGACTTCGCCGACGATTCGCTCTACACCAAGCAGGTGTCGCGGCGGATGCTGCAGATGACGCAGCACATCAATGCCGACTGGAAGTCGCACGTTGCCGACACGGGCGTCACCTGCTACACCTGCCATCGCGGCAACAACGTGCCGACCAACATCTGGTACCACTCGGCCGAGACGACGACCGGCATGCTCGGCAATCGGGCCGGCCAGAACGCGCCGGCAGTGCAGGTCGGGCTCACCGCCCTGCCCAACGATCCGTTCTCCACTTTCGTCGGTGGCAGCGAAGAGATTCGCGTCGTGCCGACCACCGCGCTGCCGCAAGGCACGCACCCTTCGATGATGAAGCAGACCGAGGCCACCTACGGCCTCATGATGCACATGTCGAAGTCGCTCGGCGTCAACTGCACCTACTGCCACAACACACGCTCGTTCGCGTCGTGGGAGATGAGCTCTCCACAACGCGCGACGGCGTACTACGGGCTGCGCATGGCGCGCGATCTGAACAGCGCGTATCTCGGGTCGCTTGCCGGGGTGTTCCCGGCCAATCGCCTGGGACCCACCGGCGATGTGCCCAAGCTGAACTGCGCGACCTGCCACCAAGGCGCCTACAAGCCGCTCTACGGCGCCAACATCCTGAACGGCCATCCCGGCCTGACCGGCGTGAAGGTCGCGGCCGTCACGACGGAGGCGCCGGTGGCTGCCACGGCACCGGCGGCGCCTGGTTCCGAAGCGGCCAGCGCACCGCGCTGACGGCTTCGTACTTCGTGCGTGCGGCCCAGCCGCGACGCTCCTTCAGCCGGACGATCGCGGCTGCGAGGCTGGGGCGTGCCCTTCGCGTGAGCAACGCCCTGGATCACGCGCCTGCCATCGCGGCAGGACGCGTGATCGATTCAAGGGGTCAGGTTCTCATCTTGTCGATGACCAGCAGGACGGTCGGTGCGATGAGGATAAACATCCAAACGTACATGACTCCATTTCCCATCTTCGTCTCCTCGCCGCGTGCGCGGCTTGCGGGTTGAGCCCAGGCGGGCAAAGGCCGGATCCATGCCGCGTCGCAAGGCCTCCGGGTGCAGACAGCAATGCAGATTCCAGGTGTCGCGGCACGTACCGATTATCGACGTGGACCGTAGAAATGAGTAGCCTTGCGGGGACGCTTTTGCACTTCGTATACCCCGTGCGACAGCAGGTCAGCGTCGACGGGCGATGTCCTCGCCGGCGACGCGCGCGGTGAAGCGGATCACGCGCATCTGCTTGTCGATCGCACTGCCTGTGCCGATCGCCATCAGGTCGCGGCAATAAAGGCCCGAGAGAACGTTGACGACCTCGCTGCGCTCGACTTCGGGGTGCCGCCGCCGGTAGTTGCTCACCAGTCCATGCGATGCCTGCACGTCGCCTTCGCGCCTTGCCAGCGCGCCGATCTCGTCGACGGTCTGCGGGTCGAGCGAGGCGGCCGGCACGCTTGGGCAGATGAGCGCGGCCTGGATGCGCGGGTCGCCGGTCTCGACCTCGTTGCTCATGCGATTGACGATGGCGACCGTCGCGTCGGCGGATGCCTGGCCGCCCCATGCCGTCCGTGCGTAGTTCGTGACATCGACGATTTCTTGGCTGTCGAGAACCGAGGCGAACGAGGGCATCGCGCCCCAGCGGCCATTGGGCGCGAAGCCTGAAAGGATCGCGTGCACGACCGTTTGCGGGCCGGCCGAGGTGACCGCCGAGTTGCCCGCGAGCGCCGGGGCGACGCCGTCGAGACCCTTGCCATCATCGCCATGGCAGGCCGTGCAATGGTTGGCGTACACGGCCGCACCGGCGGCCCGACGGTTCGCGTCCAGCTCCACCGACGCCGGCCGCGTGTCGGCCTGCCCGGCATCCTGGTTCTTGAGGTAGACAGCGATCGCCTGCAGGTCGGCAGCGGCGAGATGCTGCGTGCCCTGCGCGATCGTCTCGAGCATCGGTCCGACCGCGGCGACGTTCTTGTCGTTGTGCCCGGTCTTCAGAAAGTCGACGATCTGTTCCGGGCTCCAGTCGCGGATGCCGGAAAAGCGCCCGCCGCCGATGTTTGGCGCAAACCAGTTATCGCCGGTCGACGCGCCCTGCAGGCCCCGACCGGTCTTGTCGGCCATCGCGAAGTTCTTCGGCGTGTGGCAGGCGCCGCAATGACCCAGCCCCTGTACGAGGTAGGCGCCGCGATTCCACTCTGCCGACTGCGAACTGTCCGGGACATAGCGTCCGGGCTTGAAGTAGAGCGCCTGCCAGGCCGCGATGCCCGGCCGAACGTTGAACGGGAACTTCATCTCGTTAGGCTTCTGTGCCTCCGCGATCGGCGCGACGCTGCGAAAGTAGAGCCACAAGGCGTGAACGTCGGCGTCGGAGATCTTCGTGAAGTCGGTGTAGGGCATCGACGGATAAAGGTATCGGCCGTGCCGTCCCTTGCCGAGCCGGAGCGCGGACGCGAACTCGGTTTCGGTCCAGGCGCCGATGCCGGTCTTCGCGTCGGGCGTGATATTCGACGAGTACATGGTGCCGAAGCGCGACGGGATCGCAAGGTTGCCGGCAAAAGGCCGGTCGGCGTGGCTGGTGTGGCAAGCCGAGCAGTGCGCGGCTTCGGCGAGGTATTTCCCGGCCTCGACGCCGGATGTCGAGGCCGCCGGCACGGCGCCCGATGCCGAGCCGGACGAGAGCAACGCCAAGGCCAAGCCCGCCGTGGCGATCCATGCACCATGCGTTCCGGGATGTCTCATGACCGTTTCGTCGTCTGTGCTGCTAATTCTGAAGATGATGCGCGGGACAGCGGCCGAGGTGCGTAGGCCGCCGCCTGCTTCTTTCGACAGCCGACGGGCATCGATGTCAAGGCAGCGTCCCTATGATCGAGACCCATGCAGCACGTGACGGAAATTCCCGATTGAACGTCGACCTCGCGGAGCGGCTCAAGCTCGAGACCCGCACACTGCACACGGAGGCGGAGCGCAGCCCCTTCATGGCCGCGTTGCTGCGCGGTCGCATGAGCCGAAGTGCCTATGTGGCCCTGTTGCAGAACCTGCACGCGATCTATGCCACGCTCGAACCGGCGCTGCGTCGACACGCGGCCCATCCGGCGATCGCGCCCTTCGACCTGGCGTCGCTGGCGCGTTCGCAGTCATTGCTCGGTGACCTGTCGGTGCTCCTGAGCAGCTTCGACACCGATGCCTCGCGATTGCTCGAGCCCGCCTCGAGCGAGTATGTCGAACGGCTGCGCGAGCTCGACGCGAGGCGGCCCGAGCTCCTGCTCGCCCACGCCTACGTTCGCTACCTGGGCGACCTGAGCGGTGGTCAGATGCTCGGTCCGATCGTCGAACGGATGCTGCAGCTGCCACCCGGTGTCGGCACCGCCTTCTATGATTTCGGCGATGCGCCGACGACGGCTGCGCGGACAACCGCTTTTCGCTCCGGGCTACAGGCCGTGGCCGTCGATGACCCCGACGAGCTCGTCGATGAAGCGAAGCGAGCCTTCGAGTGGCACAAAAGCTTGTTCGGCGAACTGGCGCGGCGTTTCGACATCACGTCCTGAGCGGGCGCGACCCGCGCATCGATCGAGGCCGCAATCGGCCGACCTCTCAGGCGTCGAAGCTGCGGATACGCTCGAAGAGCGCTGTGGCGCGGCGGGTCGATTCCTCGAGCTCTTCGAGCAGCGGCGCTGCGGCGGGCGCGCTGCTGCCGTCGGCGATGTCCATCGCGGCGAGGCTGGCGTTGGCGAGGATGGCGCCCATCAGATCGTCCCGTGCGTTCAGCACCGAGGCCCGGGCATCGAGACGGGGCTCCTTGTCGAAGGCCTCTGAAAGCGATTGCTCGAGATGGCGGCGTGCCTCGGCGACGCGACGGCTGTCGGTCAGGTCGACGAGGATGACGAAGAAGCCGAGCACCGAGCCGTCGCGTGCGGCGACGACTTCGGCGCGCACGGCGACCGGCAGCGTGTTTCCTCCTTCGACCTGCAGCGCCAGCTCGCCGCGCCAGGAGCGTCGCTCCTCGCCCACGGTGCGCAGCACGCTTCGCATCGACTCGGGCGGCACGAACAGGCTGGCCAGCTCGACCGTCCCGGCCACCGCGGACACTGCGTCGCTCGCGCCGGCCACGGTCCGGCGCTGCAGCGCCGCGAAGGCGTCGTTGGCGAACAGCTGCTGACCTCGCGCATCGGTGATGGCCACCGGCTCGTTGGAGCTGCCGACGGTCGCGCGGATGTGCGCGAGCTGATGCTCGGCAATGAGCAATCGCACGGCGTTGATCTGGACGATGATGTCGATGAGCGACGCACGGAACGCGCGTGCCAGCGAAAGCTCGCTTGTCGTCCATGGCAATCCGGTGCCGCGCACGATCTCCGACCAAGCCGCGAACGACCGGCGCGGCGACAGATCGAGCGGGTCGTTGCCGACCATCGGCTTCGACGGGTCGCCGGCCCAGGTCACCGTCAGGAGCTGCTCTTTGCGGAACCAGACCAGGAAGTCGGGCCCCGACATCGAGAGCCGTACGGCAAGCACACCGCTCGCCGTCGGCGTCAGGGAGTCGAGCGTTGGGTTGGCACGCGACACCGACGTGCAACTGAACAGACCGTCGAACCGCTGCGTGTCGATCCACTGCATGAGCGCGCGCAACTCGACCGTCGAAGGAACTTCGCCGGCGGTCAACAGCTCGCCGTCGTGGAACAGCGCGGCGCCGGTTGCATCGAGCGGCTGAAGCAGGTTGCGCGGGTTACGGAACAGGGCGAGCCGCCAGTCGCCTTCGGTCGACGTCGCTTCGACCAGCCGCTGCTCGAGGCGACGGACCTGGATCGCGCCCTGCGCATGAGCATAGTTCTCGATCGCCGCGATGCGCGTGGAAATGACCTCGGCGAGCAGGTCGGCGGACGAGCGCACGGCGAAACGCAGGTTCCGCGGCGAGTAGTGATGGCAGGCGATCAGTCCCCACAGACGGCCTTCCCGAACCAGC
This sequence comes from Caldimonas sp., assembly GCA_039933535.1. Taxonomy (GTDB): domain Bacteria; phylum Pseudomonadota; class Gammaproteobacteria; order Burkholderiales; family Burkholderiaceae_C; genus Schlegelella_A. Next base: position 5,519 of record JBDTNU010000096.1, read on the forward strand.
GAGACGACCAGCGTCGCCGTCACGCCCATGTTCTTCAGGTACTGCAGGTGCAGCGGCGACATGCTGCGCAGGTAGCACATCGACATGTCGAGCTCTTCGTCGCAGCCGGGCACGAAACGGGGCTGCAACAACGCCGGCTGATAGTGCACGTCGACCAGCACGCGCAACCGGTTGCGCAGATAGAGCTCGCGCGCACGCTGCGGAATGTCGGAGGCCGGGTAATGGTGACCGAGCAGCGATTCGAGGCGAGGATGGCGCGCCTCGGCAATGATCTTGCCGTGCCCGTCCGGGTCGAACTTGTAGACCATGACCCGGTCGTAGCCGAGCATGTCGCGAAAGCTCCGCACTGCCGCGTCGGCCAGCGTGCCGATCGTGGTGGCGGCACTGAAGTGCTGGACCGCAGCGCTCAGCATGGTGTTGAGGTCGGCACCGGGGATGTCGACGGTTTCGACCGCCGGCGATTCGCGATCGACCGGCTCGATCTCGACCAGAAGGAGATTTCCGCGGGCGCGATGGACCGTGCCCTCGAAAGCGCGCAATCGTCCGCCGACTTGCAACGTGCAATGCAACGGCACCGGCTCGGCGATATCCGGCGCGAGGTCGACGGCGCGAACCCGCGCATCGATGTTCCCGCCGAGCTCGGCCAGCGCTTGCCTCAGGAGGCTGGCGGGAGCCGCACCGAGCAGCGCCTGCACGTTCCCGCTGACCTGGACCATGCACAAGGCCGGCTCCTGCAATGCAAGCAGCACGCCGTGCGGCTGCACCGATCCTGCCAGGTGGATCAGCTCACGTTCGCAATTGCTGAGGTCGGCTTGGCCAAAGGCCGGGCTGATGAGCACTACTTGGCCCCTGCATCGTTGCTCGCGGCGGGCCGAAGAACGGCAGAAGTCGATTCGGAATGGCGCGGCACTTCCAACTGCTCGCGTCCAACCCCGAGGAGAAGTGCTGCCGCAGCCGTGCTGCCACCGCTGCGCCGCAGCGCCAACTCGATGAAGTGCCGCTCGACCAGGGCCGCGGCTTCGCGCACGAGGGCCGGTAGCGGCAGGCCGCCCAGCTGGCCGACCAGGTGCTCCAGTCCGTCGCGCAGCGACTGCGGCAAGGGCTCGCCGTCGTTCCGGGGTGAAGCGTCGGGTCGGATCGTGAAGCCGATGCACTCCTGGTCGCCCTCGGTCAGCAACGCCGCGGACACCTCGACGGCAGTAGCATGCCCGCGAGCCGGCTTGGCCGTGGAAGCGAAGCGCCGCACCACGCCGTGACGTCGCACCTGCGAGATCAGCGCTTCGATCGGCCGGTCGGGGCCACCCAGCCAGTCGAACAGGGGGCGGCCCTTGGCATCGCCTTCGCTGCCCAGCTCGACCAGGCCGAGGAACGCGCGATTGGCAAGCAGGATGCGACCGCTCGAGTCGGTGACGACGACAGCGTCGGTGTCGCCCTCGACAAGGCTGGTCACGCCAGCGTCGTGGTCGGAGAAGGTCGCCGGCATGTCGACCGAGCGAACGCGAACGAGCAGGCGCATCGCGTCGTCGGCACGAAACGACGTGGCGGCGACGCTGGTACTGGCGACGCTGCCCAGCAGGCGGGCACGAATCTCGCCACTCTGGCCGCTGCTGCGCGCCGCGGCGAGCAACTCGTTCACGGCGCCACGCGCAAGGTGTGCGAAGCCGACGGTGGCGGGCTTGCCGATCAGATGTTCGTCGGCGCTGGCGAACAGTCGCGTCGCTGCCGGGTTGGCGTCGAGGATGAGTAAGGTCTCGGGATCGACGACCATCACCGCGTCGGTCGCGACCTGGAACAGCAGACGGTAGCCGGACTCGGCCTGGCGGGTGCTCCAGTAGCCACGCTCCATGTCCTTCTGCGATTCGATGAACCGCTCCTGGATCGCGGCGATCGCCCGCATGTCGCGGCCGACGGCCAGCACCGGGCCGTGCTCGCCGAGACGGATCGCGGTGTAGGCGACCGGCAGGCTGATGCCCGGCTGCAGCGGATGGTTGACTTCGCGGCGGCGAGCGATGCCCTGGCTCGATGCTTCGTGCAGAAGCTTCTCGATCTTGGCGCGCGTATCGCCGCTGACCGTATCGACCCAGGGCTGACCGACCCAGGCATGGGCGCCCGGTGCGATCGGCTCGGTGCCGCCCTGCTCGACGTTTCGGATCACGCCCGCGTCGTCGATGACGAGGGCGATATCGCTGGCGAGCGCGACGAACGTGCGCGCCAGCTCGGGCGCCCAGGACGAGAGCTTGCCGAGGTCGAGCGGAGTATCAGACGATGTCTTCACATCGAGGCTCTCGTGGGCTGGCGCGCCATGTTCACGGTGTCCCTATCGGCCGCACGACGAGGCAACCGGGCACGAGATTCTATGTTCGGGCGTGCGGCCCGGCGCCGGCTACGAAGGTCGGGTGCCCAGGCGGTCCGCGGCGGGTGGCGTGCGCGAGCGAAGGCCCCAGTTCCACAAGGCTGTTGCTGGGAGGGGCAACACCATGAACCAGTGCTCCAGGATGGCCAGCGAAAGCAGGGTCGCGGCGAAGGTCAGCGTCGTTGCCTCGAAGGCCTTGATGTCGTCGGCCAGGGCGGCTTGCCAGACGACCACCGCCAGCCAGGTCGCGAGCGCCACTGCCAGCGGGAAGAGCGTGTTCATGCGGGCGCGCCGGAAATAGGTCTGCAGATAGCTCAGGTGCAGCGGCAGGAATTCCTCGCTGAGGTTTCGCACCCCGAGAAAGATGTTCAGCTTGGCGCTTTGCCGCATCGCCCAGAGGATGACGAAGGTCCAGAGACCGGTCTTGTTGGGCTGCCCCCACGTGACGGCGACGACGCCGGCCCCGAGCACCAGCAGCGCCAGCTCATGATGGGCGATCGTCTGGAACGCAAGGGTGGCGCGGCGCCAGCCCTTCGCGCCCGGCGGGCAGGCGATGCGGCGCGGGCCGGTCACCATGCCGAGCAGAAAGGCGACCTCCTGCCAGGCCCAGATCAGGAGCGCGCAGGTGAAGGCGCAGTAGGCGGCGGCCTGCGTCTCGATGCCGCTGCTGACACGCAAGCCAGCGAAACCGAGCAACGCGAGAACCGTCGCGCCAAGCATCGTCCACTTGAAGGTGCGGCGCGGCCTGCCATCCAGGTAGAGGATCAGCCCGGTGCTGAACCACCACACGAAGAGCGTGAAGAGCAGGGGCGCGACGTAGATCATCAGGTACGAACCGAGCTACCAGGCCGGCCGCATGCGTACGCTGTGCGGAAGGTCGTGGCGCAGCGTCGGCAGGAAATAGAGGCGGGCGAAGGTGGCGACGCCGGCGATCGCGCAACCCGCCTGGCGAAGCTTGCCGATCACGCCGCCGCGCGCTTTCGCCGCGGCCATCCTTTCGGAGATGACGAACAGGCGCTCGAGGCCGCGGCGGAATGTCGGGTGGTCGGTGTCGAGAGTGATCGGGAAGACCTGCTTCGATATTTCCGACGTGATGCGAAAGACGGTGTAGTCGTACTCGTCGGAGTCGAGTCCCATGGCGAGGTGAAGCTTCGGTCGCGTGTGGTCGCGGACGTACATCGTCGCGTAGACGGCGAGCAGGAAAAAGCGGATCCAGAGCACGTTGCCGCCGCGCAGCAGCGCCGGGTTGGCGCGCATGATCAGCGCGAACGACTCGCCGTGCCGGAATTCGTCGTTGCACCAGCGCTCGAACCAGCGAAAGATCGGGTGGAAGCGCTTCTCGGGGTGGCGCTCGAGCTGGCGGAAGATGGTGATGTAGCGCGCGTAGCCGATCTTCTCCGACAGGTAGGTCGCGTAGAAGATGTACTTCGGCTTGAAGTAGGTGTAGGCCTTGGTGCGCTTGAGGTTGCCGAGGTCGACGCCGAGGTCGAAGTCCTTCAGCGACTGGTTGATGAAGCCGGCGTGGCGCGACTCGTCGCGCGCCATGTAGCGCATCAGCTGCTTGATGTCCGGGTTGGTGACGTTCTTCTGGATCTCGTTGTAGAGCACGCAGCCCGAGAACTCGGAGGTGATCGAGCTGATGAGGAAGTCGAGGAACTCCTGGCGGATCTCGTCGGGCAGCGCCTTCACTTCCTCGGTGAAGGCGGCGTCGCGCTGGAAGTGGTCGTGGTTGTTGTCGCCTTCGTACTCCTGCATGAGCTGCGTCCACTCGGCGCGCACCGAAGAGATGTCGAGCCGGTCCATCGCCGCATAGTCGGTGCTGTAGAACTTGGGGCTGAGCAGGGTGTTGGCGAGCGCCTTCTGGTGGACGTCGTCTCGCGAGGCGATGGGGGCTTCCATGTCAGGTCCTTGGCGGGGCAACGCTCAGCAGCCGGGCGAACTGGCCGGCATTGGTCGGGCCGAACGATTCGAGGTCGATGCGCCGGCCGGTCGCCTTGTCCATCAGCGTGAGCCGGCCGTCCGAGTGTGCGACCAGGGTGAAGGGCTGCTCGGGGCCGATGCCCTGACGTCTGCGTTCGCGCGCCAGGCCGCGCAGGGTGCCCCGGACGAAGCCGCTCTGGCCGACGACGCTGTCGACGACGTGGCTGTCGCGAACGTCGACGATGGCGATGCTGCCGTCGGGCCGGTCGATGAAGCGCAGCTCGCGCGTCGCCACCGCGGGCGCGTCTGGCACGCTGATCGGCGCGCCCGAGAGGCGCACTGCCGACACGACGGCAATGGTGACCAGGACCAGGCCGCAGGCCGCCGGGATCGGCCAGCGCGCGCCGCCAGTGCTGCTCGTCATCGCGGGAATCGAGTGTTCGCTCATGGCTCTGCTACGCGGCGAGGCTCGCGCCCGATTCGACGCGGCGTGGGGCCGTGGCGTACGCCTGCGCGACCCGTGGCCTGGCCGCGGGTGCTGCGGGCGCTGCGTTGGCTTCGGGCGGCGCCGCGTCGGCACCGCGCGCTTCGCGCCAGGCCGAAGCGAGCAGGCGGGACACGCCTTCCGCATCGGCGATGCAGCGCAGCGCCGGCTCGGTGCGCTTGACGTGCCAAGGCCGAGCATGCGGCCACAGGTGCACGTAGGCGATGTGGTCGCTGCCCGAAGTGGTCAGGGCGATGTCGCCCGCCGGGCCGCGCTTGAGGTTGACCGCCGCCGATTCGATGCGCGCGAATGGCAGGTTGAAGGTGATCGTGAGGACGATGCCCACGCGCAGCACGACCCGCCGGTTGGTGATCGTGTAGACCGCGGTCCGGGTCGTCAGCCACGCCATCAGCGTCAGAAGGCCGAGTGCCAGCGCCACGGCGGGCGAGAGCCACAACACGGCGATGAGTGCGTCGGCGGCCGACCCGCCTTGCGCCGCGACAGTAGCCGCGCGAACGAGCAGGATGACGGCAAAGTAGATGGCGAAGGTGCGGACGTGAAAGCAGCGCTCCGCCATGACCTTGAAGTCGGGCGCGCCCTGCCAGAGGATGCGCTCGCCCGCGGGCAGGGCCTCAGGCAGGCCGTGCGCGGCCTCGAACTCGTGCTCCGCGGAGGACGCGATGCCCGGCCGCCGCGCCGCATCGGCGGGCACCGCGCGAAGCGAGGGCGAAGGCGACATGCTCACAGCAGCGGCTCCGCGCGGCGCGGATCCGCATAGAGCGTGCCGCC
>JBDTNU010000097.1:0-10942 GCA_039933535.1 Caldimonas sp.
GCGCAGAGATCATCGCGTCGCCCATCCGGCCGAGGCCGTCGGTGTCGTAGACGCTCCGCACCTCGAGCAGCCCCATGTTCTGCGCGGCCAGCACCGGATCGACGTTGGTCGGGTCGGTCGCGTTCGGCTCGGTGCGCGGCTGGATCGCGACCGGGTGGACGTTCATGAAGCCGGCCGGTGGCGCAGCGACGATCAGGAAGGTCTGCAGCGCCGGGTCGAACATGTAGACCGCGTAGGGCGGTGGAACGTTGTCCTGCAGGTCGTCGGCCTGTTCGTCGGCGACCAGGCGGTTGTCGTCGCCGATGCGCGCCAGCTCATCGGCGGTCAGGGTCGCGCACGAGACGACGCCCACGCCCTTACGCGTGACCTCGCACGGCCGGTACGAGAGCAGCACCCGGTCGGTGCCGTCCCAGAGCGGGAAGGGCGAGCTGATGCGGCCGTATTGCGAGAGCCCGCCGCCGATGTTGAGCGGCTGCAGCGTCATCTCGGTCTGCCCGCCGGTGGTCGGCACGCCGGCCGCTGCGGGCGTGTTGTTCTCGGAATAGTTCGCGGCGTCGATGAAGACCAGGCCGCCGCCTTCGTGGGTACGCGACAGCGGCATCAGGTCCGAAGCCAGGAAGCCCTTGTACTTGCCCTTCGGGTCCATGTCGCGCGGGTGAAGGAAGCTGTTTCCGGGGCTGTGCGAGCCGTAGAGCACGAACAGGTCGGTGCCGTCCGGCTTGGCGCGGAAGATCTTGAAGTGGTTGCGGCCGGCGACGTGGTCCCAGCGCGAGAACATGATGTCGCCGTTGGGACGCACCGTCGGGTTGCGGTCGTGGCTCTGGTTGAACGAGATCTGCTGGACGTTGGCGCCTTGCGCATCCATCGTGTGCAGGTTGAAGACGCCTTCCCGCTCGTACTCGTCGAGCGCCTTGTAGCTGTGGCCGTTGAACTGGTTGACGCTCGACTTGGTCTGGCGGTTCGAGGTGAAGACGTAGCCCTTGCCCGCGGGCAGGTAGGTCGGCTCGACGTCGTCGGAGTCGGAACTGGTGAGACGGCGGAAGGTGCCGCCGTTCAGCCCGCCGACGGTCATGTCGTATTCCCAGATGTTCCAGTGGCCGGTGCAAGCGGGCTGGCCGCCGACCGTCGCCGTGCTCGTGGTCGGACAACGCATCGAGAAGACGATCTTCTTGCCGTCGTAGGACACGTCGGGGTTCTGGGCGTCGCCCTTGCCCTGCGTGAACTGCGCGGTGATGTTGTGCTCGAGCGCGCTCGCCGAGGACTTCTCGCGAATCATCAGGTCGCCGCCGTCCGCGGTCGGCGCCCCGTTGGTCGGGTTGAGGCGGATCGTGTTGACGCGCTGCGCGTAGGCGATCGGCACGTCGCCGGCCACGGTGAGCGTGTTCGACTCGCTGGTGCTGCCCCCGCTGCAGCCGCCGAGCGCCACCAGCACACCGAGCGCGCTCGCGCAGGCCAAAGGATTCAGGAGTTGTCTCATCGGTCTCTCCACTCGTGATTCATCGTGAGCGCGCTGCGCTCATTGCCGCACCGGCGGCGTGGCGGGCAACAGGCCCGCCGAGTAATGCAGCGTGCCGTTCGCGTCGACCACCACGGCATCGACGCCGGGTTGCGACGCGACCAGCGCAAGGCCCTTGTCGGCGCCCAGCACGAACACCGTCTTCGACAGCGCTTCGCAGGTCAGCCCGTCTTCGGCAAGCACGGTCACGCTGTGCACGCCGTGCGGCGAGCGCCCGGTGGCCGGGTCGATCAGATGATGGAAGCGCTCGCCGCCTTCGTCGAAGTAACGCTCGTAGTCGCCCGAGGTCGAGATCGAGACGTCGACGAGCGGAAGCACCGCCACCATCTCGCCGCTGCCGCGGCGCGGATCGCGGATGCCGATCGTCCAAGGCCGGCCGCGCCGGTCGCCGATGACGCGGCTGTCACCGCCGGCACTGACCATCGCGTGGGCGATGCCGCGGGCGCGCAGGATCCGCGCCGCGTTGTCGACGGCGTGGCCCTTGGCGAAGCCGCCGAGGTCGATGCGCATGCCTGGGCGCGCGAAGCGAACGGTGCGCGCCCCGCGATCCAGCACGAGGTGGCGCCAGCCCACCGCTTCCCTGGCCAAGGCCAAGGCTTGTTCGTCGGGCCGGACGCGCGCTCGGTAGTCGTACAGATGGCCGACGGCCGCGTAGGTGACGTCGAATGCGCCGTCGGAAAGCCGGGCGAAGGTTTCGGCATGCGCCAGCAGGCTCGTCATCTCGTCGCTCAGGGCCACCGGTCCCGCGCCGGCGTCGCGATTGATGAGCGAGAGTTCCGAGTCGGCCTTGTGCGGGCTCATGGCGCGATCGATGCGGTGCATCTCGGCCATCACCGAATCGACGGCGGCGTTGCCGGCGTCGGCGTCGTCGCTCCAGAGCTCGACGACGATGGCCGTGCCCATGATCGCCTCTTCGCGCTTGATCCAGCCTGCACCCTCGCCCCGGGCGAGCAGGCCGGGGGCGACGCCGCGATGGCTGTCATGGGACTTGAAGATGCCGAACATCGGTATCGCGTTGGCTTCGAAGTGATTGAGGGGTTTGGCGGCGCGGGATGCGAATTGACACGAACGGCGCTTGCGCCCGGCGGCAACACGCAGATCACGTGCCCGAGACTTCAACACACTGAGGGCGTCGGCGACCGTCAAAATTTGTTAGCAATGCTATTCAGACCTTGCGACGCGTATGTCGCCCGCCGTTTTTGGGCCGGTCTGCGAGCAGATGCGTCAGATGTGAGCAAACGCAGCCGGTGGTTCTTCTCGAATCGCCGCAACGGCGTATCCGGATGTATCGCGCCCGGCGACTACTTCAGCAGTGTCTCGCGCATGAACATCACCATCGCATAGAACTGGAAGTCGGCGTTCTCCTTGCGGGCGAAGCCGTGGCCTTCGTTTTCGGCGCGCAGGTACCAGACGCGCGTGCCGTTGGCACGCACCTGGGCCACGATCTGCTCGGCCTCGGTGTAGGGAACGCGCGGGTCGTTCCTGCCCTGCACCACGAACAGGGGCCGGGTGATCTTCGAAGCGTTGCTGAGCGGCGAGATCTTCGTCAGGAACTCGCGCATCGCCGGATCCCGCTCGTCGCCGTACTCGACCCGGCGCAGGTCGCGTCGATAGCTCTCGGTGTTCTGCAGGAAGCTGACGAAGTTCGAGATGCCGACGACATCGATCGCGCCGGCGATGCGGTCGGCGTAGCGAGTCGCGACGGCCAGGCTCATGTAGCCACCATAGCTGCCGCCGACCACGAGCACGCGCGCCGGATCGAGCTTGGGCTGGGTCGCGATCCAGTCGAGCAGCGCGCCGATGTCCTTGACCGAATCCTCGCGTTTCATGCCGTCGTCGAGCGTGAGAAAGGTCTTGCCGAAGCCGGCCGAGCCGCGCACGTTCGGCCGGATAACGGCAACGCCGAGCTCTTCGACGAAGTAGTTGCTTCGATTGATGAAGCCGAACCCGGCCTGGCTTTCCGGTCCGCCGTGGATGTCGATCAGCACCGGGCGCCGTCCGGCGAAGCGTGGCGGCGGCAGGTTGACGACGGCCGAGATCTCGCGCCCGTCGAAGCTCTTCCAGCGCGCGATCTGCTGCTCGCCGAAGGTCGACGTGTCGACACCGGGCGGCGCGTACGGGCGCGTCCACGCTTGCGAGCTGCCGTCCGAAGGCAACAGCGTGTCGATCTGGCTCGGCCCCTTGCTGCTATTGATCGCGAACGACAGCAATGGCAGCCGCGGGTGGAATCGCGCCACGGTCACGCTGCCCTCGGGCAATGCCGGCGAGGGCAGCTCGTTGAACACTTCGCCGTCGAAGAACAACAGGTTGATGCGTCCTTCGACATTTGCGCGCACCGCAAGCAGGCGCCCATCGGCGCTCAGGCTCGCACCCTCGATCTCGCCCTTGACGTGGCGCGTGATCGAGGTCGACCTTGCCTCGGCGACTGCGTAGAACACCAGCTCGGAGAATTCGCCGCTGCGGTTGCTGATGACGAAGAAGCCCGAGCCGTCGCGCTTCCATGCCGCGGCGAAGTAGCTTGCTTTCTCGTTGCTCTCGGGCGCGGGCAGCACCCGCCTGCGTTCGCCGCTGGCGACGTCGAGCAGCCAGACCTGCGATTCGTTGGCGGAAATGAAGCGCGTGAGTGCGATTCGGCGGTCGTCCCACGAAACGCCGCCCACTTCCCATCCGCCGCCCGGCAGCTCGGCGACCTTGCGCCGCGTTTCTGGATGCGCGGGATCGACCAGGGTCAACGTCTGCGCGATCTCGGCGCGGCTGCGACCGCTTGCGGTTCGGTCGAGCGGCACCGAGATATAGAGCAGCCGGCTCGACTTGTGCAGCCAGCCCTGCATGTCGTTGCGCAGATCCGGTTCCGACACGACCGTGACCTGATGGGTCGCGAGGTCGAGCCGGTAGATCTGGGCTGCTTCGTCTCCGCCGCTGCTGCGCTCGAACACGATCGCGTCGCCCGTGAGCGGCTCGTAGCTCGCGGTGCGCACCGGGTCCGCGAAATCGGTCAGCGGCTCGAGTTCGCCGAGTGGCGACGCAAGGCGAAAGATCTGCGTCGTGTTGCCACCAGCCTTGCGGTGCGAGACCAGCATCTCGCGCTTGCTCGGATGCCAGTCGACGAAGCCGTGGCCACGGAAATCGGTGTAGCGCGCGACCGCATCGGCAATGCTTCTGGGGATTGGCGGAATGCCCTGAACGACGAGGTTGCCGTTCGGCACGATGGTGTCGCCTCTGGCGTCGGTCGTCGCTGCAGCCGCGTTCGGATCCGGCTTGGCCGGCGGCACCGACGGCATCGGCGCACAGGCGCAAATCAGCGCGGCCGAGGCGAGGGCGGCGAGCGCGAATCGATCCATGGGGTGGAGTCTCCGAGGCGCGGTGAGGGCGCGCTTCCTGTCAGTTGGGCGGCGCGATTGTCGCGCAGGCCCGGCCCGCTCCGGCCCGGTGAATCGCCTTCTCAGGCGTCGCGGACGTCGGCCACCGGTACGGCGCCGAAGTCGGCGCGCTCCAGATAGGCGACGACGCGTGCCGCGGCATCGGTGCTCGACGTGAGCTGGCCCGACTCCTTGAGCTGGACGAAGGCGGCCTGCTCGGGGAAGCCGTCGCCTCGGGCGCTGCGCAGTTGCACCTGCATGTCGGTGTCGATCACGCCGGGCGCGAGCGAGACGACCTTCGCGCCATTGGCAAGCAACGCCTGGTCGAGTGCGACCGCGCGCGAGAGGTGGTCCATGCCGGCCTTGGCGGCGCAGTAGGTGGCCTGCCCGGCCATGGCGCGACGGCCGAGCCCCGACGAGATGTTGAGCACGCGCCGCTCGCCCGGCCATGCCGCTGTCGCGCGCAGGAACGCGGCCGTCAGCAGCAAGGGTGCCTCGAGGCCGACGCGCAGGGCCTTCGACAGCTCTTCGTCGCTGCAGCTTTCGAGCGCACCGATGGTCGTCAGCACGCCGGCGTTGTTGATCAGCGAGGCGTGCGTGAACGCGCTGGCGTCACGCCCGCCGAGCCAGTCGCGCAGCCGCGCCGCGACGGCGATCGGCTCGGCCAGGTCGGCGCTCCACTGCTCGCAGTTCGCGCCGCTCTGCTTCGCCCGCGCTGCGAGCGATGCGTTCTCGTGGCGCGAAATGCAGAGCACCGTGTGTCGCGCATCGGCAAGCAGTTGCACGGCGATCGCCGCGCCCATCCCGCGCGACGCGCCGGTGACGACGAACAGCTTCAAGCGGCTTGTGCGAACTGCGTGCCCGACTGCTGGATGCCGGCGATCGCCCACTCGCGGCTGCCGTCGGCGGGCTTGACGAGGTGCCAGACTTCATCGAAAGGCTGGGCACCGGCGTCGATCTCTTCGCGGATCAGGCCGTGGAAGCGGACGCTGACGATCTGGCGGTCGATCTCGCTCGCCACGTCGAGCACTTCGGCCTCGACGCGCACGACGTCGGTCTGCTGAGCCTTCGCACCGCGATCCTGGAGATCGACCTTGACGGCGGCGAACATCTCGGGCGTGGTGAAGGTGCGCAGGTCGTTCAGGTCGGCGGCGTCGTTGGCCGCCTGCAGGCGGATGAAGATCATCTTGGCGATGCGCTCGAACCCAGCCGCATCGAACCCGGCCGGCAATCGCGTTGCGGTGGCCAGTTGCGGCGCGAGGGCGGGGCCGCCACCGAAGCCTTGCGGTACGACCGTGGCCGCTGCCATGGGCGCGCCGGCACCGGCGAATTGCAGCCCTTGCGAGCCGCTTGCGGCAGCGCCCGGTCCGAAGCGGCGCATCAGGAAGCGGACCGCGACGAAGGCCACGCCGGCGAGCAGGACGAGCATCAGGATGTTGCCGAACTCGGCGCCCATCCCGAGGTGGCTCATCAGCGCCGCGATGCCGAGGCCGGCTGCCAGGCCGGCGATCGGACCGAGCCAGGAGCGCTTCGGCACGGCCGCGGCCGGCGCTGCCGCGGTGGTGGGCGCTGGCGCGGGTTGCGCAGCAGGCGTGGCGGGCCGGGCCATCTCGGGCGCGGTCCGCGGCGGCAGGCTGCGCTGCATGCCGGCGGTGCCGCCGCCACCGATGCGGCGTGCAAACGCATCGCTCGGCACCGAGGTGGCCGCGATGAAGGCGACTGCGATGGCGATGACAAACGATTTCATGACGAGTCTCCTGGAGTGAAGCGCAAGCGTCGAACCGCGCGGGGCGGATCATACGAGGGCCCGATGACCTTGATCGCGATGTGCGGGCGCATTGGCCGAGTGCAAGCCGTTTGGCGAGGCAACCTTCTTTCGCGAGGCGGACGCCGCGTGTTGCGCAAATGCGAGGCGGCAACATCCTGCCGTTGACGCCGCACTTCGACTCCGTGCAGACTCGCGACCGCGTTGGCATTGCAGCCGGCGCATTCGTCGAGGCGCAGCGCGCCTTGCCCCACCACCGGCCCGCGAAGGAGAGCCTCATGTTCAAGACACTGCCTGACTCTGCTCCTGCCGCCGCCGTGTTGGCGGCCGCCTGATCCGCGCGTAGTTCTGCTCCGGCCGCCCCCGGCCGGTTCTCACCGAAGTCGTTCGTATCCGGCGCCGCTGGCCCGGCCGGCCTTGCATCGTTCGTTCCGGCAGCCTGTCTGCCGGCGATCGCGGCCGGCGCGATGCCGCCTGCCGCAGCCACACGCTTCGGATCTCAAATGCTTCACTTCGATTTCGATCGCCTTCAACGCGTCGGCCTCACGCCGGCGCTCGCCGATCGGGCGCGTCATTGCGCACCGGACGGTGAACCTCAACTCGAGCTGCTGCGCGTCACGACCGTCCACCGCGAAACCGTGCAGGTCCACGACGGCCGCGCCGAAAGCACGGCGCGGCAGTTGCCGCGCCTCGCCCGGCGACTGCTGGACAGCGGCACCCCGCTCGCCGTCGGTGACTGGGTGCTCGCGTCGCGCGATGCCTCGGGCGCACGCTGGGCGCACGAGCGCGTGCCGCCGTCTTCGCACATCGCGCGCCGCGACGGCGACGGCAGCCGTCACCCGGTCGTCAGCAATGTCGACTGGGCCTTGCTCGTGATGGGGCTCGACGACGACTTCAACCTGCGCCGTCTCGAGCGCTACCTGACGCTCGCCCACGCGGGCGGCGTGGCGCCGCTCGTGGTGCTGACGAAGGCCGACGTCGCGGCGGCCGATCCGGCCCTGCTCGACGAGCGCCTCGCGGCGCTGTCGCGTCGCTTGCCGGATGCGGTCGAGACGCTCGTCGTCGACGCCACGGATCCGGCGACCGCGGCGCGCTTCGCGCACGTCGCCTGCCACGGGAAGACGCTGGTGTTGCTCGGCTCCTCCGGCGCCGGCAAGTCGACCCTCACCAACACCTTGCTCGGCGCTGCCGTGCAGGACACCGGCGCGGTTCGCGAGCACGACAGCCGCGGCATGCACACGACCACGGCGCGCTCGCTGCACCTGCTGCCCGGTGGCGCGTGCGTCATCGATACGCCGGGCCTGCGCACGCTGCGACCCGACGTCGACGAGGCGACGCTCGCGGCCAGCTTCGGCGACGTCGCAACCCTCGCCGGACAGTGCCGCTTTCGCGATTGCAAGCACGGCGGCGAGCCGGGCTGCGCGGTGCGCGAGGGCGTCGATCCGGACCGCCTTCGCAACTTCCAGAAGTTGTTGCGCGAGACGCGTCGCGATTCGCTCACCTGGGTCGAGCGACGTCAGCAGCTCTCGGCCTGGAAGTCGCGCGGCAAGGAAACGCGCGTGCGCATGAAGATGAAGCGAGGCGAGGGCTGAGCCTCGTGCCTCGTGATCAGCGTGCCGACGAGAGCCTGTCGCGATGGGCCAGCGCCGGGAACAGGCGCAGCCAGGCGCCCGCGACCAGCAGCGTGCCCACGCCACCGACCACGACCGAGCCGACCGGCCCGAGCCACGCCGCACTGACGCCCGATTCGAACTCGCCGAGCTGGTTCGAGGCGCCGATGAAGACCGAGTTGACGGCGCTGACCCGGCCGCGCATCTCGTCGGGCGTGTCGAGCTGCACCAGCGACTGGCGGATGACGACGCTGATCATGTCGGCGGCGCCCAGGACGACGAGCGCGATCAGCGAAAGCACGAACGAGGTCGAGACGCCGAACACGATGGTTGCCGCGCCGTAGACCGCGACGGCCGAAAGCAGAACGGTGCCGGCGCGGCGCGCCACCGGAAAGCGCGTCAGCACGATCGAGGTGACGAAGGCGCCGGCCGCCGGCGCCGCGCGCAGCAGGCCGAGTCCCCATGAGCCGACATGAAGAAGGTCGCGCGCGAAGATCGGCAGCAGCGCGGTCGCGCCGCCGAACAGCACGGCGAAGAGGTCGAGCGAGATGGCGCCGAGCACGACCGGCCGATCGCGCACGAAGCGCACGCCGGCGAGCAGTGTGTCGAGGCTGATCGCCTTCTTGATGCGCGCCGGTTGCTCGTATCGAACGCCGACGGCGAGCGTGCCTGCAATGACGAAGAGGACCGCGCAGACACCGTAGACGACCTGCGCACCGGCGACGTAGATGAAGCCGCCGAGTGCCGGCCCGGCGACGATCGCGCTCTGCGCTCCGGCCGAGCTGAAGGCCAGGCCGCGCGGCAGCAGTTCGGGCGGCAGCACCATCGGCGTCAGCGCCTGCTGCGCCGGCATCTGGAAGGCGCGTACCGCGCCGACCGCGATCGAGATGGCGAGCAGCATCTCGCGGCCGGCGAACTGGACCGCCGATCCTGTGGCTAGGGCGATGGCGACGAGCGCCTGCACCACCATGCACAACGCGACGATGCGGGCGCGATGAAAGCGGTCGACGACCTGGCCCGCGACCAGTACGAGCAAGAGCGCCGGCAGGAACTGGAACAGTCCCACCAGGCCGAGGTCCCAGGCGCTGTGCGTCAGGTCGTACATCTGCCACCCGAGCGCGACCAGCAGCATCTGGTTCGCCGTCGTGCCGAACAGGCGCGAGAACCAGAGGCGCACGAAGGCGCGGTGCTTGAACAGCGCCGCCGTGTTGCGCTCCAGCGGCGCGTGATCGGTGGGCGGCTCGACGGTCTCGGCGCGGTCTTCGATGTCGCCTTGTGGCGTCGGCGGCCGCGCCGCGCGATGCAGCGGCGACGCGTCGTCAGTCACTGGCGCCGTGCATGGAGGCAGACGAGAGGAATTGCAGTCCGGGCACGCCCTGCGCGGTGGCGCGGACCAGCGCCGCGGCGACGTCCTCGGCGGCGATCGGGCGCACGCTGCGTGGCACCAGCCAGCCGAGCGGACGGGTCAGGCGCGTCGCCCAGACTTCGCCGCTGCGCACCGGTTGGCCGAGCGCGGCGCGGTCGCCGACGAGCATCGAGGGGCGCGCCAGGATCAACGAGGCGTAGCCGAGCGCGGCGACAGCGCGCTCCATTTCGCCCTTGACCTGGCTGTAGAAGACGCGCGATCCCGGGTCGGCGCCGAGCGCGGAAACGATGGCCAGGCGCGTCGCACCGGCGGCGCGCGCGGCACGGGCCGTGTCGACCACGGCGTCGAAGTCGACGGCGCGAAACGCCGCCTGCGAGCCGGCGATCGCGATCGTCGTGCCGAGAGCAATGAAGACGTCGTCGACCTTGGGGAAGGGCTCGGGCAGCTTCGCGAAGTCGACGATGTGGGAGCGGAGTCGCGCGTCGTTGCCGAGATCGGAGGCGGCGCGCCGAACCAGCACGTCGACCGATGCATGGCTGCGCAGGAGGAGCGGCAGCAAGGCCCGCCCCACCAGGCCGGTGGCGCCGGCGAGCAGGGCGGTTCTTGACGGCGGCGACATCGACGTCATGGTATCGGCCGCGCCGGCGTTTCGCCGGCGACGGCTTCAGCGCTTGGGCGAGCCCAGTCGCGACGGCGGGCGGCCGCTCGATGAACCGCTGCGTGACGGACCTTGCGGCCGCGGCGGCGACTGGCGATGCGAACCGCCGCCACCCCCACCGCCGCCACCACCCCCACCGCCGTGTCGCCCGGCATCGCCGCGCGGTGACGACGAGGAACGGCGCATGCCGCCCCGGCCGGCGCCTTCGCCGATGACCATGCGGCCGAGCACGATCGGCTCGGGCCGCTCGTGCGCCGGCGGCGCGAAGCCCTCGACGATCTCCTTCGGGATCTCGTTCTTCGTCAGCCGCTCGATGTCGCGCAGGAAGCCGTTCTCGTCGACGCAGACCAGCGAGATCGCCTCGCCCTTGGTGCCGGCGCGGCCGGTGCGGCCGATCCGGTGCACGTAGTCCTCGGGCACGTTCGGCATCTCGAAGTTGACGACGTGCGGCAGCTGGTCGATGTCGATGCCGCGCGCCGCGATGTCGGTCGCGACGAGCACCTGCAGGTCGCCTCTCTTGAAATCGGCGAGCGCCTTGGTGCGCGCGGTCTGGCTCTTGTTGCCGTGGATCGCCATCGCGCTGATGCCCTGCTTCAGCAGGTGCTCGACGAGCCGGTTGGCGCCGTGCTTCATGCGCGTGAAGACGAGCACCTGATGCCAGTCGTTGT
>JBDTNU010000098.1:0-10930 GCA_039933535.1 Caldimonas sp.
CGCTGCGGCGTGATGCGCCCGTCCATCACGCCGGCCGAGAACAGCAAGGGCAGGCGTGTCTCGAGCCCCGGAATGCCGTTCGGGATGTAGGCGAAAGGCACTTCCCTGCCCGCCGGCTTCTTGCCTTCGGGCGCGTCGAATTTGAAGGGCGCGTGGTCGCTCGAGAACACGTTGAACAGGCCGTCGACGAGCCCGTCCCACACGACCTGCTGGTTCGCCTTGTCGCGCGGCGGCGGGCTGCAGACGCACTTGGCGCCCTTGTAGTCGTCGTCGCTGCCGAGGTCGTCGGCGGTGAGGAACAGGTACTGCGGGCAGGTCTCGGCGTAGACCGTGAGGCCACGCGAGCGCGACCAGCGGATCTGCTCTATCGCGTCACGGCCGGAGACATGCACGATGAGGATCGGCACGTCGGCCAGCTCCGAGAGTGCGATCGCGCGATGGGTCGCCTCGCGCTCCACCAGCATCGGCCGCGAGTGCGCGTGATAGCGCGGCGCGTTCCGCCCCTCGCCTTCGAGCCGTTTCGTCAGCCAGGCGATGCACTCGCTGTTCTCGGCGTGGATCATCGCCATCGCGCCGTGTCGGCGCGCGACCTCGAGCACGTCGAGGATCTGGCCGTCGTTCAGCTTCAGGTCGTCGTAGGTCATGTAGACCTTGAACGAGGTGTAGCCCTCGCGGATCAGCGCGGGCAGTTCGTCGTTCAACACGGCAGGTGTCGGGTCGCTGACGATCAGGTGGAATGCGTAGTCGACCAGCGCCTTGCCCTCGGCGCGTTGGTGGTAGTCGGCCACCGCGGCACGCAGGGACTCGCCCTTGACCTGCGCGGCGAACGGAATCACCGTCGTCGTGCCGCCGCAGGCGGCCGAGCGCGTGCCGGTGAGGAAATCGTCGGCCATGCGCGTGGGCGGCGCCATCGGCTGGTCGAGATGGCAATGCGCATCGACGCCGCCGGGCATCACCCAGCGCCCGGTCGCGTCGATCTCGCGCGTGCCTTTGCCCAGCGTCTCGGCGAGCGCGACGATGCGCCCGCCGCGCACGCCGATGTCGCAGCGCATCTCGTCGCTGGCGGTGACGACGACCGCGTTGCGGACGACGAGGTCGAACTCGGCGCGCGGATTCATCCTGGGCCCTAGCGAAGCCGCTTGCTGATGCCCGTGAGCCGCTCCATGGCGATCATCAGGATCAGCGTGCCGAGCACCATCAGGCTCGACACCGCGGCGATGCTGACGTCGAGCTTGCCTTCGAGGTCTTGCCACATGCGGATCGGCAGCATGTCGGTGGAGGCGTCGCGCAGGAACAAGGAGACGGGCACGTTGTCGAACGAGGACATGAAGGCGATGAAGGCGCCGGCGGCGATGCCCGGGGCGATCAGCGGCAGCGTGACGCGGCGAAACGTATAGGCCCGACTCGCACCCAGGCTGGCCGAGCTTTCGAGCAGCGCGGGCGGCAATTGCGAGAGCGCGGCGACGCTGGTGCGGATGACATAGGGCACACCCACCACCGAGTGGCCGATCACCAGCGTGGTCAGCGAGAGGCCGATGTTCAGGCGCGAGAAGTAGATCAGCGAGGCCAGGCCGAAGGCCAGCGCCGGCAGGATCAGCGGCGACATGAACAGCGAGTCGAGCACGCGCGCCATCGCTTTCTCGGAGCGCGCGATCGCCATCGCCGCTGGCACGCCGAGAACGACCGAAACCAGCGTGGCGGCGCTCGCCACCTTCAGACTGTTGAGTGCAGCGAACTGAATTTGCCAGGCATCGGCCAACGCCACGTACCAGCGCAGCGAATAGCCCGGCGGCGGGAACTTCAGCGAATAGCCGTTGGTGAACGAGACGACGATCACGACGACCGTCGGCGCAAGCAGCAGCAGCACCGCGATCGTCGCGATGCCGCCCAGCACGCCGCGCAAGGCGAGCGTCGAAGGCGCCTGCCGCTGCGCCGTGCTCATGCTGCCGCCTTGCTCAAGCGCCCGAGCTGGTTGAACAGCGCCACGCAAGCGAGCACTGCCACCAGGAACACCAGCGAGATCGCCGCCGCGAACGGCCAGTTCTGCAAGGTCGAGGCCTGCTGGTAGATGTACATCGGCATGAACAGCATCTGTCCGCCGCCGATCAGCGACTGAGAGATGAAGGCGGTGATCGTCGCCGCGAAGGTCAGCAGGCAGCCGGCGACGATGCCCGGCACGGTCAGCGGCAGGGTGATTCGAAAGAAGGTCCGGAACGCGCTTGCGCCCAGCGCGGCGGAGGCATCTTCGAGGTTCGGGTCGAGCTTTTGCAATGCGGTGATCAGCGGCAACGCCATCAACGGCAACTGCACGTTGGCCAGGGCCACGATCAGGCCGCCGCGGGTGTAGAGCAGCTTCAGGGGTCCGTCGATCCAGCCCATGTCGATGAGGGCCGAGTTGACGATGCCCTGGCGCCCCAGGATCACGACCCAGGCGAAGGTGCGCACGACCACACTGGTGAGCAGCGGCATGACGATGACCAGCATCAGCACCTTCTGCAAGGCGCCCGGGCTGCGCACATACGACCACGAGAGCGCGTAGCCCAGCACCAGGCAGAGCAGCGTGACCTGCACGCCCAGCCACAACGTGTCGAACAGCACCGGCAGCGAAAAGCCGTCGGTGGCGATCTTCCGGTACTGGTCGAGCCCGAAGTGGCTGAGCTGCGCGTCGGCATAGAAGCTGATCAGGATCAGCACCGCCAGCGGCGCCAGGAAGAACAGCAGGAAGTAGCTCGCCAGCGGCGTCGCGAAAGCGAGGCTGTAGCCGGAGACCGAGGGCGGACTCTTCACCGGGCGCAGATGCCGAAGGTCGTGAAACGCGGCTCTCGCCTCAGACCTTGATCTCCTTGTTGAAGCGGTCGATCCAGGCAGCGCGCTGCTCGTTGATCTTCTTCCAGTCCTGGAACACGAACTTCTTCTTGAGGTCGGCCGTGTCCTTGGCCAGCACCTTGGCGATCTCGCCTTCCATCTTGACCTTGCTGTTGGTCGGCACGACCAGGTAGGGCGCCTGCATCAGCTTGGTCTGCACTTCGGGCGAGAGCGCGACATCGATCAGCTGCGCGGCCAGCGCCTTGTTGGGCGAGTTCTTGACGATGTGGATGCTGGTCTTGAAGGCGATCGCGCCTTCTTTGGGTGCCACGAACTCGACTGGCACGCCGCGCGCCTTCAGGATCTGGATCGCGTTGAAGTTACCCGGGCTGATGTCGATCTGGCCCTGCTGATACAGCGCCGCGAGCGCGCCCGGATTGGCGGCGACGGCGGCCAGACTGGGCTTGAGCGCTTCGATCGCCTTGAAGCCGGGCTCGACATTGGCCTCGTTGCCGCCATGCATGCGTGCCAGCTCGACCAGAAAGCCGGTGCCGAGCGTCGAGTTCAGGTTGGTGATGCCGACGCGGCCCTTGTACTCGGGCTTGAACAGGTCCATCCACGAGGTCGGCGGCGTCTTTACCTTGTCGGGGTTGTAGGTCAGGCCCACGACCTGGAAGAACATCGACGGGCCCATCTCGTTCTGTGCTTCGGGAATCAGGTCCTTGTAGTTCTTGCTGGTTGCCACGGGGAAAGGCTCGACCAGGTCTTGCGCGATCGCTGTCAGCGCCGGACCCGGGTCGTGCAGCATCACGTCGATCGGCGGGTTGTTGCGCGCGGCCGTGACCTTGGCGATCTGGTCGACCGAGAGCATCGCGTCGAGCAGCATGTCCTGGCCGGTGGCCTTCTTGAACGCCGGCACGAGCACGTCCTTGTGCGCTTCTTCCCAGCTGCCGGTGAAGGTGGCGAACACGAGCTTGCGCGCCTGCGCGTAGCCCATGCCCGGGAAGAGCTGCATCGCGCTCAGCGTGAGTGCGCTGCCCAGCAGTTGTCGACGGGTGTGGTTCATGAGGGTCCTCGGTGAATGGTGGCGGGCGACGAAGGAATGAAGAGCGACGCAGCCTCAGGGCGCGGCAAACACGGTGACGCTGGCGGCCGACACGGGCTTGACCCAGACCGGCGCACCCGCCGGGCGAGGCTCGGTGCCGGGAGAGCGCGGCTCGGCGAGCTTCAGGCGTTCGCCGCCGGGCGTGCGGATCTCGTGCACGATGGTCGCGCCCAGCGGCATGCCGAGCTCGACTGTCGCCGGCATGCCGTCGCCTTCAGCGGACAGGCGCAGGTTCTCGGGGCGCACGCAGGCCAGCACGCTGGCGCCCGTCGCCAGGCGGGCGGCGGGAGCGCGGGTTTGCAGGATTCGCCCGTCGGTCAGGCGTACGCGCGCACCGTCGCCGTCCTGCGCCTCGAGCGTGCCGGGAAACACGTTCGCGGTGCCGACGAACTGGTTCACGAAGTACGTGGCGGGCGTGTCGTACACCTCCGATGGCGGGGCGAACTGCTCGAGCCGGCCCTGGCTCAGCACCGCGACGCGGTCGGCCATGCCGAGCGCTTCTTCCTGGTCGTGGGTGACGATGATGGCGGTGGTGCCGGCCGCTCGCTGGATACGCTTGATCTCGATCTGCATGTCCAGGCGCAGGCTCTTGTCGAGGGCCGAGAACGGCTCGTCGAGCAGCAGCACGCGCGGCTCGATCGCCAGCGCGCGGGCCAGCGCCACGCGTTGCTGCTGCCCGCCCGAGAGTTGCTTGGTGAGGCGCGCGGCCAGGTGGCCTAGCTGCACCAGCTCGAGCATCTCGGCGGTGCGCTTGGCGGCCGCGGCCGAATCCGTGCCCCGCGCCGCCAGCCCGTAGCCGACGTTCTCGGCCACCGTCATGTGCGGAAACAGGGCGTAGTTCTGGAAGACGATGCCGATATTGCGGCGGTTCGGGGGCAGCTCGTCGATGCGCTTGCCGCCGACGACGACCTTGCCCGATGTCTGGGCGATGAATCCGGCAATGATTCGAAGCAGGGTGGTCTTGCCGCAGCCGCTGGGGCCGAGCAAGGCGACAAGCTCTCCCGCCTTGATCTCGAGCGTGACGTGCTCGACGGCAGTCGAGCTGCCGTAGCGATGGACGATGTCGTCCAGCGTCAGGGTCTGGCCGGCGGCTGAACTTTCCATCGGCACAGCTTTAGCAACAGACATGCCACGCGCAACGCACACGCCCCGATCGGTCGTGCACCTCGTTGTCAGCCCTGATTTGCCGCGGGACCCGGACTTGCAAGCGAACTCGCCGATCCGCCCACGCGCACTGTTCCGAGATTTCGTGCACAGGATTGGATACAAAGAGGAATCAAATGGTGCCCAATCTGGCGCGACGGGAAGGATGAGCATGGACTCCGCGATTCACCGCGCCTCGGCGCGCTCGCTGGCTGAACGGGTTCGAGGCCGCGAGCTGTCTGCACACGAGGTGGCGCAGGCGATGTGCGAGCGAATCGCCCGACTCGAGCCGCAGCTCAACGCCTTTGCCGACTTCGACCCCGACGTGCCGCTGGGCGCTGCCCGCAGCGTCGACCAGCGGCTCGTGGCCGGCGAAGACCTGCCGCTGGCTGGCGTGCCCTTCACGGTCAAGGACAACCTCTGGCTGGGCGGCCGCCCAGCCACTTTCGGATCGCGCGTGTTCTCGGGCTTCGTCGCACCGCGTGACTCTTGGTGCGTGGCGCGCCTGCGTGCCCTCGGCGCGGTGCCACTGGGCATGACCAACTGCTCCGAGTTCGCCTGCAAGGGCATCACCGCCACGCCCTTGCACGGCGAGACGCGCAACCCCTGGGACCTGCAACGCACGCCCGGCGGATCGTCGGGCGGTGCGGTCGCCGCGGTGGCCTCGGGCCTCGGCCCGCTGGCGCTGGCCACCGACGCCGGCGGGTCGACGCGGCGGCCGGCAGCGCACACCGGCCTGGTCGGCATGAAGCCGACCCTAGGGCGGGTGCCCAACCCGTGGGGCTTCGACGATCCGAATCACCTGCTCTCGGTGGTCGGCCAGATCGGCCGCGATGTCGAAGACGTCGCGTGGATGCTGGACCTGCTGACCGCGTGGGAGCCGGCAGATCCGCTGTCCTGCCCGGCCTTCGCGGTACCCGACGCGATGGCGCAGCTCAAGCAAGTCTTGCCGCCGCTGCGCCTCGCGTACTCGCCGCAGCTCGGCTGCGGCCTGGCGGTCGACGCCGATGTCGCTACCGTGCTCGAGACCGCGATCGAACGGTTGCGAGCCGCCGGCTGGGCGATACAGCGCGCCGATCCGGTCTGGCCGGCACGAGCCGGCGAATACCCACTGATCGCCCTGCAGCAGGCAGGCCTGGCACAGCTGTTCGGCGCGCGGTGGCGTAGCGCGCCCGAATTGTTCGATCCCGACATCGGCGCGCAGATCGAGCTCGGCCTGTCGATCAGCGGGCCGCACATCGCCGAGCTTTTGCGCTTGCGCGAGCACATTCACGCGAGCTTCACCACGCTCTGGGATCGCTTCGACGCGCTGCTGTGTCCGGTCTCGCCGGTCGAGGCCTGGCCGCTCGGCCAGCTCGGCCCGGCGCAGATCGGTGGCCTGCCGGCCGGGCCGCGCGGTCACGCCGCGTTCACGCCCTTGTTCAACTACGGCTCGTTGCCTGCGATCTCGTTGCCCTGCGGGAGCGGCCGCAACGGCCTGCCGGTGGGGATCCAGATCGCCGGCCCGAGGTTCGCCGATGCGCGCGTGCTGCGACTCGCCTGGCATGCCGAACAGGCGCTCGGGCGATTGCCGCCATCGCCGCTGATGCTCACCTGAGTGCCGCTCAGCCGAAAAGGAGCGCCTTCAGATCCGCTTCGGGCTGTTCTTCGCTGCGCTCGAGGTCGAGCGCACTTTCGATGTGGTGCAGGTGTTCGACCATCAGCGCGCCGGCACCCGCAGTGTTGCCGTCTTCGATGGCATCGATCAGGCGCGCATGCTCGTCGTTCGGGCAGGCCGCGGCGGTCGGCGCTTCGAAGCTCAGGATCGCCAGGCAGGTCAGCGGCGTCAGCTCGCGCATCAGGCGAAGGTAGATGCTGCTGCCCGAAAGCTCGGCCAGCAGCACGTGGAATTCGCCCGAGAGCCGCACCGCCGCGCGCCGGTCGCCGCGCACGTCGGCCTGCTGCTCGCGCTTGACCAGACCGCGCAACCGCTTCACGGCATCGCGCGCTTCGCCAGCCTCGATCCGCTCGACCAGCCTCGCCACCACGCCTGGCTCGAGCGTGCGCCGCACGTCGAGCACGTCGTGCGCTTCGGCGGCCGTCGGCGTGGCGACGAAGGCACCGCGATTCGGAACCAGCGTCACCACCTGCTCGACGGCCAGGCGTTGCAGCACGCCGCGCACCTGCGTGCGGCTGACCGCGAACAGCTCGGCCAGGCGCTCTTCAGTGAGCTTGGTGCCGGGTTGCAGGCGATGCTCGACGATCGCGTTGTAGATGCGACCGTGGATGTCGGCCTTCGACGCCGGCTCGGGCGCGGCGCCACGCATACGTGGCTTGGAGGTCGTGGCCATGAGGGTAGACGTGACGGTATGGCGGACGTAGCAATTGTGCGGCCAGGTGCGCGCCGGGCACGGCGGACTGGATACGATCAATGGAAAGACCGTATGCAATGTCTTGGCACGGGAATCGCAACAACAGGCACAGCGATTCAGCCAGGGAGAGCCATGACCGACCGCACGCTGCTTGGCATGCTGACACCGTCGTCCAACACCACGCTGGAGCCGGTCACGACCGCGATGCTTGCCGAGCTGCCCGAAGCCAGCGCGCATTTCACGCGCTTCAAGGTGACCGAGATCGCGCTTTCGGGCAGCGCGCTGGCGCAGTTCGATCTGACCGGCATCCTCGCCGCCGCCGAGCTGCTCTCGCATACGCGCTGCCCGGTGATCGGCTGGAGCGGCACGGCCGCCGGCTGGCTCGGCTTCGATGCCGACCGCCATCTGTGCGAGGCGATCGAGCGCCAGACCGGCACGCGCGCCTGCACCTCGGTGCTGGCGCTGAACGAGATCTTCGAGCTCACCGGCGTGCGCCGCTTCGGCCTTGTCTCGCCGTATCGCAGCGATGTGCAGGAAGCGATCGTCGCCAACTACGCGAAAGCCGGTTTGAGGTGCGTCGCCGAGCGGCACCTGGGCCTGCAAGACAACTTCTCGTTCTCGGAAGTGACCGCCGCGCAGTTGCGCTCGATGCTGCGCGAAGTCATGAGCGGATCGCCCGAAGATCGTCCCGAGGCACTGACGATCTTCTGCACCAACCTTCGTGGTGCGCCACTGGTCGACGAGATGGAGCAGGAGCTCGGCGTTCCGATCTACGACAGCATTGCCGCGGTCGTCTGGAAGGCATTGCGTGTTGCCGGCGCCGACACCCGCCGCATCGCGCGGTGGGGCCGCCTGTTCCGCGAACTGACCTGAGCGCGCGGCGAGACACGAGCCGCCTCCGTCAAAATGACGGCCATGAGTGAATCCTCCGAAAGCAAGCCCACTCCCGCCCCCACCGAAGACGCGAAGAAGCGCCGTCGCGAGCTGGTCGAGAAGCTACTCGCGCGCCCGGCCGTGACCAGCGAAGGGCAGGTCACCCTGGCCGGCAAGGCGATGCCGTATTCGGTGGCGCTCGAGTTCATCCCCGTGACCAGTCCGGCGTTTGCCGACACCGGCGGCGAGCCCGAGGCCGCCGTGTTCACGACGGCCTATTCCCTCAAGGACGCCGACGCCAGGGAGCGCCCGGTGTGCTTCGCCTTCAACGGCGGTCCGGGTTCGGCGTCGGTGTGGCTGCACCTCGGTGCGCTCGGCCCCAAGCGGGTAGCGACCCACGAAGACGGCTCGATGCCCACGCCGCCCTATGCGGTGGTCGACAACCCGCATTCCTGGTTCGAGCACTTCGACCTCGTCTTCATCGATCCGCCGCACACCGGCTATTCGCTCGCCGCGAGCGAAGAAGCGCGCACGAAGATGCTGGGCGTCGATGGCGACGTCGAGGCGCTGGCAGAAGTCGTGCGTGCCTGGCTGGGTCGGCACAAGCGCTGGGGATCGCCGGTCTACATGGCCGGCGAGAGCTACGGCACGACGCGCGGCGCGGCGCTGGCCGACCGGCTGCAGAGCCTTGGCGTGGCCTTGTCGGGGTTGATCCTGGTGTCGTGCGCGATGGACCTGCAAAGCATCGTCTTCGCGCCGCGCAACGACCTGCCATTCGCGTTGTTCCTGCCGGCGTTCGCCTGCGTCGCGCAGTACCACGGCAGACTCAAGGGCCCGCAATCCGTGTCGCCGCAAGCAGCGCGCGAAACGGCCGAGGCCTTCGTCGAAGAAGACTACCTGCGCGCCTTGCATCGGGGCGTGCAGCTCGAAGGCAAGGCGCGTGACCGGATCGCCAGGCGCATCGGCGAGCTCACCGGCCTGAGCACCGCCTTCGTGGCGGAGAAGAACCTGCGCGTGCGCGACCAGGACTTCTTCTTCGAGCTGCTGCGCGACCAGGGCCTGATCGTCGGCCGGCTCGACGCGCGCGTCACCGGCCCGATGGCTGCGAGCCGCACCCGCGAATGGGAGTTCGACCCGGGCATCGAAGCGATCGAAGCGCCCTACACGATGGCCGCGCTCGGCTACATGGGCCATGAGCTCGGCATGGTCACGACCCAGCGCTACGAGATCCTGTCGATGGAAGTGAACAAGCAGTGGAACTGGAATCGTGGCGACGCCAAGGGCAATGGCTACGCGAGCACCAGCGGCGACCTGGCGCGGGCGCTGCGCCGCAATCAGCACTTGCGCGTGCTGGTCGCGAGCGGCCACTACGACCTGGGCACGCCCTACTCGGCGAGCAACTGGTCGCTGGCCCAGCTCGATGCGCCGCCCGAGGTGCTGCGCCGCGTCGAGCATCACTACTACGATGCCGGACACATGATGTACACGCGCGAAGCCGACCTGGTCAAACTGAAGGCGGACCTGGCCAGCTGGCTGGCCGCCTGAGCCGAAACTGGAAACCGACGGCGGACGGACGTCCGCCGCCGCGACTCAGGAATTGGCGGGCTTGAAGTAGCGCGCCTCGAGCATCTTGGCGTTGGTGAGACCGAGCGCGACCAAGACTCTCTCGAGCCAGGTCAGTTGCTGGACTCGTCCGTCCGGCATGGCCAGGACGGTACCGAGGATCGGCTCGTCTTCGATCTTGGATTCCTGGTAGTCACGCACCTGCGCGGCGTCATTCATGCTGGTCTCCTGATCACGTTCCGGCAACCATCGCCCTGCGCTTGTAACAAGACGTATTGCACGGGGCAAGCATAGCCGCTATTCAGGGTTCAGCATGAACGGACGCGGCACTGTTACTTCGCCATCGCCTTGTCCCAGACCGCATGGGTCCATGCCGCGGCACCCGGATCCTTCTTGATCACCGGATCGCTGCCGCCGGCGAGCAAGACCTTGACCGTGCGCTGGTACGCAGCCGGGTCGAGCTGGCCCATCTTTGCGGTGTTGGTGATCAGCTTGGCGACGTTCTCGAGCTGGCGCTTCTGGACCGCGGCGGTCGAGCCGCCCGAAGTGTCGGCAGCGAGCACGATCTTGACGGCTTCGTCCTGGTTCTTCAGCGCGTACTCCCAGCCCCGGATCGAGGCCTTGACGAACTTGGCGAGCTTGGCGACGTAGGCCGGATCCTTGAGGTCGGGCTCACGCGCATACAAGCCGTCTTCGAGCGTCGCGACGCCCTGGTCCTCATACGGGAAGGTCACGAGTTCGGTGGCCTTGACGCCGGCATCGATCACCTGCCAGTACTCGTTGTAGATCATGGTAGAGATGCAGGCGGCCTGGTTCTGCAGCAGCGGGTCGACGTTGAAGCCCTGCTTGAGCACCTTCACGTCGGGGTTGGCGCCGGTGGTCTTCAGGCCGAGCGTTCCCATCCAGCTCAGGAACGGATACTCGTTACCGCCGAACCAGACGCCGAGCGTCTTGCCCTTGAAGTCCTTCGGCGTGCTCACGCCGCTCGACTTCTTGCAGGTCAGCATCATTCCCGAGCGGTTGAAGATCTGCGCCACGTTGACCATCGGCACGCCGGCTTCGCGCGCGGCGAGCGCGCTCGGCATCCAGT
>JBDTNU010000099.1:0-10926 GCA_039933535.1 Caldimonas sp.
TCGGAAAGTCGATGTTCGGAAACTGGTCGACCGACAGGCGCTGGTAGCTGAACAGTCCGAGCACGACGAAGGCGAGCATCACCATGGTCGCCAGCACCGGGTTGCCGATCGAAACGCGGGTGAACCACATGATGGCGTCAGCGCGAGATCGTTGCGCTGGCGGGCACGAGCGGCGATGGCGTGATCGCCGGCGCGGGTGCGATGCGAACGGGCGTGCCGTCGCGAACCACGCCGGTGCTGGCGCCGAGCACGGGTGCGCCCTCGGCGAGGCCTGTCGCGATCTCGACCCAGGGCTCGCCGCCGATCGCACCCCGAACGCCCAGCGTCACCGGCGTCGTCACCGCCACACCGCTCTTGACCAGCATCACGTACGGCCGGGCCTGGTCGGTGCGGACGGCGGACAGCGGCAAGGCCAGCGCATGCCTGCGATCGAGCTCGATCGTGCCGCGCGCGAACAGACCTTGGCGCAACGCCGGCTGCGGCTCGACCGCGAGGTAGACCATGATCGAGCGCGTTCCTGTCTGCGCGCTCGGATTGATGCGGGCGACCCGCGCGACGACCGGCGTGGCCAGGCCGTCGATCCGCAGCGTGGCGTTGCGCCCGATCGTCAAGGCCGCGACGTCCTCGGGCGCGAGCGCGGCTTCGACCTCGATCTGCGCCAGGTCGACGATCTCGACCAGCTTGGTGTCGATCGCGACGCGCTCACCGGCCTGCGCCATGCGCTGCGCGACCAGGCCCGAGATCGGCGCGACCAGGGTCGCGTCGTTCCTGCTCTTCTTCGCCAGCGCCACTGCCGAAAGCGCAGCGTCGTAGCTGGATCGCGCACCGGCCTCGTTGGAGACGGAGGTCTCGAGGCCGGTCGCCGAGATGAAGCCCTGGGCGACGAGGGCGCGGTTGTTCTCGAGCGCGCGCATGGCGATGTCGAGCTGCGACTTGGTCGACGCGGCGGTCTGCTCGGCCTGCTTCAGCTTCAGGTCGAGCTCGGTCGTGTCGAGCTGGCCGAGCACCTGGCCGGCCTTGACCTTGTCGCCTTCGCGCACCGTCAGCGACTTCACCTCGGCCGCGACCCTGGCGCGAACGATGGCGCTGTTGACGGCCTTCAGGCCACCCGAGATGTCGAGCGTCCTCGGCAGGTCGACGCTGTGCGCGACGACGATGTCGTCCGGCGCCAGGTCGAGTCCGCTCGGCGCCTTGGGCGTGGCGGTCTGCTCGGCCTGTTCCGCCTTCTTCGCGATCAGGGCACGCGCGACGAAGGCACCGAGGACGGCAACGACGACGATCGGAATCGTCCAGCGCAGCCAGCGCTTCATCGCCGCGCGACTTTCGCCCTTGCCGCCGTCGGGCTGGCCCGCGCGGGCGCATGCAGGCCGTTCAGCACCAGGTCGATCTGCGCTTCGATGATCGCCTTGGGATCGAGCTTCTCGCTGGCCACGCAGGCGCCGAGCGAGTGCTTGTTCATGACCAGGAAGAGCAGCGGCGAGATCAGCGCATGGACCACGTCGCCCACATTGACCTGGCGGAACTCGCCGCTGTCGATGCCGCGCTGCACGATCTCGGCAATCATCCGGTCGGCCGGCGAGGTCACCTCGTCGATCCAGAACTGCGCGATCTCGGGAAAGTTGCGCACCTCCGACATCATCAGCTTGAGGATGCCCGAGGCGCGCGTCTCGCCGACCCGTTCCCACCAGAGCCGCATCATGTGCGCGAGCAGCTCCGACGACGAGCCCTCGAAGGCGCGAACGATCTCGACGCCCTCGGCGATCTGGTTCACGACGTTGTTGCGGATCACCTCCTTGAGCAGCTCTTCCTTGCTCGGGTAGTAGAGGTAGAGCGTGCCCTTGGAGACGCCGGCGCGGGCTGCCACCTCCTCGGAGCGGGTGGCGGCGAAGCCCTTCTCGACGAACAGATCGAGGGCGGCGTCGAGCAGCTCCTGCGGCCGCGCCTCCTTGCGGCGCTGGCGCGTGGCGACGGGCGGGGCCGCGGACGGGAGGGCTCGCAGGGTCATGAGTAGAGAGAAGAGGGTACTGACTGGGCGGTCAGTAATGTATCCGATCGACCGGGGCGCCTCGCGCCCACGCATGCCATGATGCTCGACGTTCCAGGAGGCGCTCGCACGGTGAAGCAGATGCTGCCGTTCCACCATCCCTACCGTCACGATTTCGTTCGCGTCGCCGTCGCGGTGCCGCGCATTCGCGTCGCCGATCCTGCCTTCAACGCGGCCGAGACAGTGAAGATGCTCGAGCTTGCGGCGGCCGAAGGCGCCTCGCTCGTCGCATTTCCGGAGCTCGGGCTGGCCGCCTACACCTCGGACGACCTGTTCCATCAGCGCGCCTTGCTCGACGCCTGCGAAGCCGCGCTCGCCAGCGTCGCCGAGGCGACGGCGCGGATTCCCGTCACGGCCGTGGTCGGCCTGCCGCTGCGCGTCGACCATCTGCTGTTCAACTGTGCCGCGGTGGTGTCAGGCGGACGCGTGCTCGGTGTCGTTCCCAAGACCTATTTGCCCAACTACGGCGAGTTCTACGAAGCGCGCCAGTTCAACGCCGCCGACAACGCGCTCTCGCGCGAGGTCACGATAGGCGGCACGTCGGTTCCGTTCGGCAACGAGCTGCTGTTCGCGGCAAGCAATCTGCCGCTCTTCAGGTTTCACGCCGAGATCTGCGAAGACCTGTGGGTGCCGATCCCGCCCTCGTGCTACGCCGCGTTGGCGGGAGCGACCGTGCTGGTCAATCTTTCGGCGTCGAACATCACGATCGGCAAGAGCGACTATCGCCATCAGCTCGTCAGCCAGCAATCGGCGCGTTGCCAGGCGGTGTGCCTGTACACCTCGGCAGGCGTCGGCGAATCGAGCACCGACCTGGCCTGGGACGGACAGGCGCTGATCTACGAGGCGGGCGAACTGCTTGCCGAGTCGGCGCGCTTCGTCAACGGTTCGCACCTGGTCACCGCCGACGTCGACCTCGAGCGCGTGTCGCGCGAGCGGATGCGACAGAACACCTTCGGCCAGTCGGTCGCGCGCATGAAACCGCAGCTCGAAGGCTTTCGCACGATCGCGTTCGAGCTGCCGGTGAGCGAAACGATGCCCATGGCGCTTCGGCGCAAGGTCGCGCGTTTCCCTTATGTGCCGATCGATCCCGCACGCCGCGACGAGCGTTGTTCCGAGGTCTACAACATCCAGGTCCAGGCCCTGGTGCAGCGGCTCTCGGCGAGCGGCATCGACAAGGTCGTGATCGGCGTCTCGGGCGGCCTCGACTCGACCCATGCGCTGCTCGTCTGCGCGCGGGCGATGGACCTGCTCGGGCTGCCGCGAACCCACATCCTCGCCTGGACGATGCCCGGATTCGCGACCAGCGAGCGCACCCTCGACCAGGCGCGCCGCCTGATGGCGTCGGTGGGCTGCAGCGCCGGCGAGATCGACATCCGGCCGAGCTGCCGGCAGATGCTGGCCGATATCGGCCATCCCTATGCCGAAGGCCGGGCCGACTACGACATCACGTTCGAGAACGTGCAAGCCGGCGAGCGCACCAGCCACCTGTTTCGTCTTGCCAACCTGCACGGCGCGATCGTCGTCGGCACCGGTGACCTGAGCGAGCTCGCGCTCGGTTGGAGCACCTACGGCGTCGGCGACCACATGTCGCACTACAACGTCAACGCCAGCGTGCCCAAGACGCTGATCAAGCACCTCGTGCGCTGGGTCGCGGCGAGCGGCTCGGTCGAGCGCGGCGACGACCCGGTGCTCGACGAGATCCTCGCCACCCCCATCAGCCCCGAGCTCGTTCCCGGCGACGCCAAGGATGCGCCCGACCAGAGCAGCGAGGCGAGCGTCGGCCCGTACGAGCTGCAGGACTTTCACCTCTACCAGATCCTGCGCTACGGCTACGCGCCGACCAAGGTCGCCTTCCTCGCCTGGACGGCGTGGCACGACGCAAGCCAGGGCGACTGGCCCGATGCGCCCGACGTCGCGCGCAACGCCTACACGCTGGCCGAGATCAAGAAGCACCTGCGCACCTTCTGCTGGCGCTTCTTCAAGACGAGCCAGTTCAAGCGCTCGTGCGTTCCCAACGCGCCCAAGGTCGGCTCGGGCGGCTCGCTCTCGCCGCGCGGCGACTGGCGCGCGCCGAGCGACTCGGAGGCCACCGCATGGCTGGACGAGCTCGAGACGGTGCCGGACGCATGAGCCGCTTGCCGACGCCGGGTTGGCGCGCCGCTGCCGGCGCCCGGGCGTTGCTGGCCGCGCTGCTCGCAGCGATTGCGCTGGCCGCGTGCACGACCGGCTTCGGTCCGCGCACCGTCGAGGTGTCGCAGGCGCGCCTTCAGGAGCTGATCGCGCGGCGCTTCCCGGTCGACCGGCGCGTCCTCGATGCGATCAACGTCACCGTCGATGCACCGCGGCTCAGCCTGCTCCCCGAGACCAATCGCATTGCCATCGAGCTCGACCTGCGCGCCGCCGGCAAGGGAGCCTTGTCGGCGCAGACGGTGGGCTCGCTGCTCGTCAGCGAGGCGCTGCGCTTCGAGCCGAGCGACAACACGGTTCGGCTGGTCGACGTTAGGGTCGAGCGCTTCGCGATCGACGGCCTGCCGGCCCACTGGCAGCGCCAGCTCGACCGCCTGGGCAAGCCGCTCGCCAAGGCCCTGCTCGACGACCAGGTCCTGTACGCGCTGCGTCCCCGGGACGTGGCCGCCCTCGACGGCCGGGGCCTCCGGCCGGCCGACCTGCGCGTCACGTCGACCGGGCTGTCGATCACCTTCGTGCCGGTCGAGCGCTGAGCGCGACCTCGCTGCGCTCGCTAACATCGCCGCCTTTCGCAGGCCGGAGAACGCGTTGGATCTGATGCTGCTCGCCAGGGGCGCCCTGATGGGCATCGTCGAAGGACTGACCGAATTCCTGCCGGTCTCGAGCACCGGCCACCTGATCCTCGCCGGCTCGCTGCTCGGCTTTGCCGACGACAAGGGCAAGGTCTTCGACATCGCGATCCAGACCGGCGCGATCTTCGCGGTGATGATCGTCTACCGGCAGCGCCTCGTCGAAACGATGGCCGGCCTGGGCAGCGACCCGCGGGCGCGCCGCTTCGCACTCAATGTCGCGATCGCCTTCGTTCCGGCGGTGATCCTCGGCCTCTTGTTCGGCAAGGCGATCAAGGCGCATCTGTTCACGCCGATCGTCGTCGCCACGACCTTCATCCTCGGCGGCTTCGTCATCCTCTGGGCCGAGCGGCGCAAGAGCGTCGCGCGGATCGAGTCGATCGACGACATGGGCCCGTGGGATGCGCTCAAGGTGGGCCTGTGCCAGTGCCTGGCGCTCGTGCCCGGAACGAGCCGCTCGGGCGCCACCATCATCGGTGGCATGTTGCTCGGCCTGAGCCGCAAGGCCGCGACCGAGTTCAGCTTCTTCCTTTCTATGCCGACGCTGATCGGCGCCGGCGCCTACAGCCTGTGGAAGGAGCGGGCGCTGCTTTCGGCGGCCGACCTGCCGCTGTTCGGCGTCGGCCTGGTGTTCTCGTTTCTCGCCGCCTGGGTGTGCGTGCGCTGGCTGCTGCGATACATCTCGACCCACACCTTCGTGCCCTTTGCCTGGTACCGGATCGGCTTCGGCATCGTCGTGCTGGCGACGGCGTATTTCGGGCTGGTCAACTGGGCCGAGTGAGGTCCGCGAGGCGATCGGGGCACGCGGGGTTCAACGCTTCTCGAACACGAGATCCCACACGCCATGGCCCAACTCGAGGCCGCGGTTTTCGAACTTCGTGAGCGGGCGCAGCGCGGGCCGTTCGGCAAAGCCCGGCGCCGTGTTGCGCAAGTCCGGCTCGGCCGACAACACGTCGAGCATCTGCGTCGCATAGGGCTCCCAGTCGGTCGCGCAATGCAGCGTGCCGCCTGTGCAGAGCCTGCTCGTCAGCAGGCGCACGAACGCGGGCTGCACCAGCCGGCGCTTGTGGTGCCGGACCTTGTGCCACGGGTCGGGAAAGAACAGGTGCACGCCGGCCAGCGAGGCCGGAGCGATCATGTGCTCGAGCACTTCGACTGCGTCGTGCTGAATGATCCGCAGGTTCGTCAGTGCCCCTTCGCCGATCCGCTTGAGCAGCGCGCCGACGCCGGGTGGATGGACTTCGATGCCGAGGAAATCGATTTCCGGCCGCGCCGCGGCGATCGCTGCGGTGGCGTCGCCCATGCCGAATCCGATCTCGAGCACGAGCGGCGCGCGACGCCCGAACGTCGCCGCGAAGTCGGTCACCGCGTTCGCATACGGCAGCACGAAATGCGGCCCCAGCTCGGCCAGTGCACGCGCCTGGCCCGGCCCCATCCGGCCAGGGCGGACGACGAAGCTGCGGATGCGTGGGCGGGGCGTTGCGGGCGGGTCGTCGGCGAGCGGAGCCGTCATGAGGCGGGCGGCGAAGGCTCTCGATGGTAGTGGCAGGCCTGCCTGCCTTTGCAGAACGGCTCGCTCGAGTCGACTTGCGCGCTTCCGGTCGCCGCGCCGACGAACGCCAGCACCGCGTGCAGATCGCTGAAGCTGCAGCAGGCGTCAAGACGACACTGCGCCGGAGATGGCGCAACCGCGCGCATCGACTCTGCTCATGAAGACCATCCTTTCGCGCCGTGTAGCGCGGCCCCCGGCACGACATTCAGATTCATCCTGAACAGGTTGTTCGGGTCGACCTTGCGCTTGACCGCCTGCAGCCGTGCGTAGTTCGGGCCATAGCTGGCCGCGACCCGCTCGGCCTCGTCCTCGGTCAGGAAGTTGACATAGCCGCTGCCCGTGGCATGCGGCGCTGCCGCCTCGAACACCTGGCGAGCCCAGCTGCGCACCCGCTCGTCGTCACCCGCATCCGCCCAGCGGCCATGCACATTCATGATGAACTGCGCATCGCGCCCCGCAAACGCCGTCGCCTCCGGCTCGACCCGCGCCATCGCCCCGCCCAGCTGAGCCACGAACACCTCGCACTCCGGCCCCGGCAGGCGCGCCGCGGCATCGATCACGACCTCGATCGCCGCATCGCTCAGCGTGCTGAAGTTGTTCGACTTCCAGTAATTGCGCCCGCCCGGCGTCAGCAGCGGATCGAACGCCGTCTGAAAGCCCGCATAGGGCGTCGGCCCCAGCGCCGTCGCCAGCGGCGTGCCGAACCTCAGCACCGCCGCCGCGGCCTGCTCGCCCGCGGCCACGCTGCCGCTGTACACCAGCGGAAAGATCACGACCTCGCTGCCATGCGCCGAGACCGGCAAGAACGGCAGCGGCGGCGCCTTGCGCAGCACGGTCCACACGCTCAGCTCGTCCGGCGCGCTGCTGCTGAAGTCGCGCCAGGCGCGCAGCACCTTGCGAGCCTGGCTGAACGGATAGACGACCAGCCCGGCGTAGACCTCCGGGCCCACCGGATGCAGCCGGAACTCGAACGAGGTCACGACCCCGAAGTTGCCGCCACCGCCGCGCAGGGCCCAGAACAGGTCCGGGTCGGCCTCGGCCGACACGGTGCGCACGCCGGCGTCGGCGGTGACTACCCGCGCGCCGAGCAGGTTGTCGATGGTCATGCCATGGCGCCGGGTCAGCCAGCCGAAGCCGCCGCCCAGGGTCAGGCCGGCGACGCCGGTGGTGGAGTTGATGCCGAGCGGCGTGGCCAGGCCGTGCGCCTGCGCTTCGCGGTCGAAGTCGGCGAGCAAGGCGCCGGGGCCGACCTGCGCGGTGCGCTTGCCCGCGTCGATGGCGATCGTGCGCATCGCCGACAGGTCGAGCATCAGGCCGCCTTCGGCGACCGCGTTGCCGGCGATGTGATGGCCGCCGCCGCGCACGCTGAGCAGCATGCGGTGCTGGGCGGCGAAGCGCACCGCGGCCTGGACGTCGCCTTCGCTCAGGCAGCGCGCGATCAGCGCAGGACGACGGTCGACCGTGCCGTTCCAGACCTTGCGGGCCTCGTCGTAGGCGGGGTCATCGGTGCGCAGGAGCTTTCCCTGAAGCTGCGCCGCGAACGCGGCCACGTCCGACATGGGCAGCCGCTGCACATCGCGGTCGAGGGTAAGGTAAGGCAGTGATTGCATGGAAGGCTCCGGGTCTGAACACGTTGATGAAACAGCCGCCGCGCTGGGTCCACGGCGAGTGGCCTCATTCTTTTGACCCGACCGATTCGATGCTTGACCTGCCGTCGCCGGCGCTTGCCCGCGCGTCCGTCGTTGCCGTGAGCGATCCCTGCGCTTGATCGAACGTCGCCGCGACTTGATCGAAACGCCGCGGTGACTCTCGAACGAGCCGGGACAACTGTCGGACGTCCTGCATGGCGTGCGCCTGCCTCGGCGCGGTGTCTTCGACATCGACGGCAACAACGAGTGGCCAGCGAAGCGCCGTCGGGGAAGAGACACACGGCGGTGCGGCTGCGAATGAAAGGCCGCCCGCGTTAAGATTCGCGCCCGCTGCGGGTGTAGTTCAATGGCAGAACGGCAGCTTCCCAAGCTTCATACAGGGGTTCGATTCCCCTCACCCGCTCCAGAAATCAGTCCTGATGCATCCGGGACAGCCCATGATTTACCGGGCGTAGCAGGGTGAATATGGCAAAGGTAGTCCGGAAGCGTCCAGATAGGTTGGCTTGCATACAGGGGTAAGTGGGGGTAGATTCCGGGGGTAGCGGGCAGTCCCGCAGAGGTGTTACCCCCTCATGGCTACCGACAAGCTCACCGAGATTGCCGTCAAGAAAGCGAAGCCGGGCGAGCGCCCGATTCGCATGTTCGACGGCGGCGGCATGTACCTCGAGGTGCAGCCTTCCGGGTCCAAATGGTGGCGCCACAAGTTCAGGTTCGGCGGCAGGGAAAAGCTGCTCAGCCTGGGCGTCTATCCCGAGACTGGCCTTGCCAACGCCCGCAAACAACGCAACGAGGCGCGCGAGCTCCTTGCCCGAGGCATCGACCCCAGCATCGTCCGCCAAGCACAGAAGACGGCGCGCACGCAGCCGGTAGCGGATTCGTTCGAAGCCGTGGCGCGCGAGTGGCACGTGAAGAAGCAATCGGGTTGGAGCGCGGACCACACGACGCGCACTCTTCGACGCATGGACGACAACGTCTTTCCGTTCATCGGCGCGCAACACATCAACTCTGTGACGGCGCCGATGCTGCTCGCCGTCATCCGTCGTGTCGAATCCCGCGGCGCGATCGAGACGGCGCACACGATCATGCAGCAGTGCGGTCAGGTCTTCCGCTACGGCATCGCGACCGGCCGGTGCGAGCGCAACCCGGCACCGGATCTGCGCGACGCCCTCAAGCCGGTGATCGTGACGCACATGGCCGCCGAGACGGACCCGAAGCGAGTAGGCGGGCTCATGCGCTCGATCGCCGACTACGCTGGCCATCCTGTCACACGCGCCGCACTCGTGTTCTCGGCGCTCGTTTTCCAGAGCCCAGGCAACGTGCGGGCCGCGGAATGGAGCGAGGTCGACCTCGAGGCCGCGATGTGGACCGTGCCCAGCGGCAAGATCAAGCGCACGGTGCAGGGCAAGCTCAGCGGCCGGCCGCACCTGATCCCGCTTTCGACCCAAGCGGTCGACGGGTTGCGCGAACTGCAGAAGGTCACCGGCCACGGCCGCTTCGTCTTCCCCAGCCTGCTCACCGGCGAGCGCTGCATGAGCGAGAACACGGTGAACACCGCCTTGCGTCGGATGGGCTACAGCAAGACCGACATGACGGCGCACGGATTTCGCGCGATGGCGCGCACGATCCTCGTCGAGAAGCTGAACGTCCATCCCGACATCATCGAGGCGCAACTCGCGCACGGGAAATCGGGTCTGCTCGGTGCGGCCTATGACCGCGCGGAATTCGTGGAGCAGCGTCGCTCGATGATGCAGACTTGGGCCGACTACCTCGACAAGCTGCGCGCCGGCGGCGAGGTGGTTTCGATGAGAGCGGCGTGACGGCCTATCGCCTGACAGTCGACTGGCGTATGCCTTAGTCCGGGGGCGCGGGTAGGTCTTTGCCGCAGCGTTTCGCTCGATCGACCCGCCGTCGGAGAGAATCTCAGAGGCCACCTCCATGATCAGTGGGTGCAACGCGGAGCGTATGGCGCCGCTCGGCGGTTGGGGATCGACAAGCCCTGCTCATCTCATGCGCTTCGTCATTCATTCGCCACGCACTTGCTCCAGGCTGGCTGCGACATGCGAACCCATCCAGGAGCTGCTGGGTCACGCCGACGTGCGCAAACGATGATCTACGCGCATGCCCTCAACAGAGGCGGTCGCGGGGTTCGCAGCCAACTCGATAGGCTATGAGAAGGCGGCAGCCTGACCGCCGATGGAAATCGATTGTTTTCTGTCGGTCGCCAAGCGTCGCTCATCGTTCATAGTGGCACTTCAGCGGAGCAAACGACGTGGACGCTCAGGAAACTGGCAGATGGCATGGTGACGAGAGATTGCTCGCCGATGATGCGTTGCTAAGTGCAAAGACTTGTGCCGCGACGCTCGAGATTGCGGAGAGCACCTGGTGGGCCTGGGTGGCAGATCCGGGCTTCCCGGTTCGGCCGGTCCGCCACGGAGAGCGCTTCACGCGCTTTCGGCGTTCGGA
Source organism: Caldimonas sp. (assembly GCA_039933535.1). Taxonomy (GTDB): domain Bacteria; phylum Pseudomonadota; class Gammaproteobacteria; order Burkholderiales; family Burkholderiaceae_C; genus Schlegelella_A. The sequence continues at coordinate 10,525 of JBDTNU010000099.1, forward strand.
CCTGGCCGCATGGATGGCATCACTGTCTTCAGGCGAGGCCAAGCCTTCGAAGCGAAAGCGCGCTGGAGCAGGAAGCACGGACTGCGTGGCTCGGTAGCAATCTCGGATTCGATGTTCTTGCGCCCGCAAGTTTGACTTGTCCGCAAGGCGACCTTGGGAGTGCACAGGCCCGCTTGATCGCAACCATATCGGGTGGTCAATCGTCACGCGCTTGACGGACATGCGCTCTTGACGAGAGCGGCCGATCGCCAATGTCTTAGGTGAGCAGCAGACACTCCGGGAGAGTACCGGCCCGTGGCCACTCGAATGTCCGCTACTCCCTTGGACGATCAGGCGCATTCGACCCTTCTGCTGGTCTTGCCCCCGCATTCCCGGACACGGCCTATTCGCAATGTAGCGCCG